>PLSG01000249.1 GCA_003164155.1 Parachlamydiaceae bacterium
GGCGGCGTATTGCTCACCAACGGCTGGGATCACTACTCCCGCAAACTCGCCACGACGCACTTTTTACTAGATTGGGACGATATAGAGGAGCGGCATCACCAGATCTTTGAAACCTACGAGACAGGAAAATTCACGCTGGAAGAATATTTAAATCGAGTGGTCTTCTATCAAAAGCGTCCATTCACTCGGGCTCAATTTCGCAACTTCATGTTCGACCAGTCTAAGCCATATCCCCTAATGATCGAGTTGATCCGTCGCCTCAAGGCACAGTATGGATGCAAGGTCATCGTAGTCAGCAACGAAGCGCGAGAGCTGAATGCGCATCGCATTCAAAAATTCCACCTGGATAACTTTGTGGATGCCTTTATTTCCTCTTGCTTCGTCCACCNNTCTTTCGGCTGGCGCTCGACATCGCTCAGGCGCAAGCCGGGCAAGTCGTCTACATAGAAAATACTCCAATGTTTGTGCAGATCGCAGAGAGCTTGGGGATTCAATGCATTCTCCATACAGACTATAGTTCTACATGCGAAAAGCTGTCTTCCTTTGGATTGCAGGGCGATTCTGGGTTGATATCTTAATTTAAATGCAACCTGCCACCTTTTGGTGCTTGTAGCCTGAGATGGAAATTTTACAGGATTAGGGAGGNNTCATCATTGGTATTTCCTTCAATGTTATGAATGAGCTAGGGGTTGGATTTCTCGAATCTGTTTACCATCAATCTCTTGCTATTGCTCTAAGCCAAGAAGGCTTTGAAGTGCAATCTGAGGTTTAATGCCGGTATCTTTTCAAAGTAAAGCCACTCCCCTTTCCTCTCTTATCCTCCCCATCTTTTCTATCCTCCCTAATCCTGTAAAATTTTCACCTTAAGATTGAACTCCAAATTTCCATAAAGTAAAGCCACTCCCTTTTCCTTTCCTTTCGGGATGTCTATCGAGAAACTTCTTAAACTCTTCTGTAGCTATTTGAGCGCTAAGTTGTGGTTTATTTTCAAGAACTGGATGACTCATGCCAGCCATAGGCAATGCTATAAAATAGAAGTTATTGCCCCTAGCAACTTGAGTTAGCGAATATCTAGCGAAGAAATGTCTGTCTGCGCTATCATTAAACAGCTTGTGGGTTTTTAATGAATTTAGCGGATGCTTTCACATTTCAATCAAAGGTTTTGGTGTATGACAGAAGTAAAAACAGCAGGAAAGATGGAGAAAATAGTCTCTTTGTGCAGAAGACGAGGCTTTATTTTTCAGTCCTCAGAAATTTACGGCGGGATCAATGGTTTTTGGGATTATGGTCCGCTGGGCGTTGAACTCAAGCGCAATTTGAAGGAGGCCTGGTGGTACGACAATGTGCGCTTTCCCGCAGTTGGGGCAGATGGCGATTTAATAGATATAGTGGGGGTGGATAGCTCCATCATCATGAACCCTAAAGTGTGGGTGGCTTCGGGACACGTGGGCGGTTTCAATGATCCTATGGTTGACTGCAAAGAGACTAAAAATCGCTACCGCGCCGATCACTTGCTTTGTGCAGAATTGCTCGTACAGGCTCAAGAAGGGGTTCAATCGTTGGGTTGGATAGCCATCTTAGACGGAGAGCAGGCCGAAGCTGCCTGGTTAAAACGCGCCGATAAGTTTCTCAAAAGATTTAAAGCCGCAGATATTATTACCCCTATAAACTTAGTTCCCTATGTCTCATTGTCTGCACAAGCTCAAAAGGACGTCGTGGGGCCGCATGCTGCCGTCGCTGGCACACTTACCGAGCCTCGCCAGTTTAATCTCATGTTTAAGACCTATGTAGGGGCGTTAGAAGATCCTACGGCTTTGGCATACCTGCGCCCTGAAACTGCTCAAGGCATTATCGCCAATTTTCGCAATGTCGTGGACACCAGCCGCGTAAAAATTCCCTTTGGCATCGCCCAGATAGGTAAGGCTTTCCGCAACGAGGTGACTCCGCGCAATTTCACTTTCCGTTCGCGCGAATTCGAACAGATGGAGATCGAGTTTTTTGTGCCGCCAAGTGAAGCTAAGGCTTGGTATCAATTTTGGACCAAGCGGCGCTATGAGTGGTGGCTGTCCTTGGGCATTTCCCCCGAAAATCTCAGGCTCAGAGATCAGACCAAAGATGAGCTGGCCCATTATGCTAAAGATGGCGCGGGTAGCTGTGACGTAGAATACCGTTTTCCCTTTACTTTTCCAAATTTTGGCGAGTTGGAAGGCATAGCACATCGTACAGACTACGATCTGCGGCAGCATGCCGAACAATCTGGTCAAGGCGATCGGTTAAAATACTTCGATCAGGAAAAAAATGAGAAGTACTTTCCACACATCATTGAGCCTTCAGCAGGCTTAGATAGAGGTGCCTTAGCATTGCTTTGTGAGGCTTATACTGATGATCCAGGCCGCCCAAGCGGCGTGGTGATGAAGTTTCATCCCCGCATGGCGCCGATAAAAGCGGCCATCTTTCCCCTGGTAGATAAAGAAGGCATGCCAGAAGTGGCCCGCAATCTGTATCTGGATCTGCGCAAAAAATGGAATGTCCAGCTCGATGTCAAACAAAATATTGGCAAACGCTACGCTCGCATGGATGAAGCGGGAACTCCCTTTTGCTTTACCATCGATACGCAAACCTTAACCGATCAAACGGTGACTGTACGCTATCGCGATAGTTTGCAACAGACCCGTCTGGCCATTGGCCATGTGGTTCAATTTCTATCAGACCAGATCGAAAATCCGGCTTAACTGAGCCGTTTTAGCGATATGTAGCTATTAAAATTTTGACTTTATTGTCGCACTTGACTAGATTGAAGAAAAAGTACAATGAGATATCCATCCCTCTAAGGGATAGTGGCAAAATTGTTTTTTTCGGGTGCCTTCAGTTGTTCTGAGGGTACCCGAATACTTCCATCAAAGGAGTCTAGGCACATGAAAAGTGGAAATAGCTATCTGGAAATCAACGAATCCTATCTTTCGCGTTTGAAGAGTAAGTTTTCCTATACGGCAAAATTTATTTTTATCAGCTTGCTCTACCTTACGGCGTTGATTGTTGTCGCCTATAATATGGTGACAGCCCAAAATTCGGACATCAATTTTGCCAATAAGGAACTTCAAGGGGATGTCTACCAGCGCAATTTGCGCCATGTCTTAAAAGATGTGCCTCAATTGCAGTTGCTTACCCTGCGCTATCTTTCAGGCAATCAGGCTTTGAAAGGGGAGCTGGTCAATTTACAAGCCCAGACAGATAAAGATTTTCAAAATTTGGCCATCACCGATAATGACCTCAAAGTTGAATTGCAGACCTCAAATGAAGCATTCCAAAAGA
>PLSG01000077.1:0-162 GCA_003164155.1 Parachlamydiaceae bacterium
GACAAAAAGGACATAAGGGACCAAAAGGACATAAGCGTCCTTTTGTTCCCTTATGTCCTTTTTGTCCTTATAGAGCTTGCTAAATCTATCAATTTAACTGACATGGTGTACTGTACACCATGTCATTTAAATAGTCCGGTCTAGCCTGCGCGAAAGCTCCCG
>PLSG01000077.1:191-2694 GCA_003164155.1 Parachlamydiaceae bacterium
GGATAGAGCGTCGGCCTCCGAAGCCGAAGGTTTCAGGTTCAAGTCCTGACGGATGCATTTTTTCCCTTATTCACCATATTTTAACTGCTTATTTCACTTGCTAGTCTCCGCCTGTCCGGTTCCTCCGGGCAGATTTGATTAGTTACCCTTTAAGATGCATTTTGTCCACGCTTTTGCTTTTTTGGTCTTGACAGGCGGGGAGTCCTGGCGGTATCTTGGTTGTCCATAGCCATAAAAAAGGACGTCCCGATGAAGTTTGTCATTTCGAAGCAAGAGCTAAGCACGCTGATCAATAAGATTCAAAATATTGTGCCGCAGAAAGCTACAGTGCCTATTCTTTCGAATTTTCTTTTAGAAGCCGCCAATGATGAACTGATCCTGACTGCCACTGACTTGACCGTCGGCGTGCGCTGTTATGCTTCGGCCAAAATCTTTGAGGAGGGTTCTACGACCTTGCCAGCCAAACGCTTTGCCCAGCTGTTGCGCGAGCTGACCTCTCCCAACATCGAGATAACCACAAATTCTAATGAAGTCACCGAGATTGTAGCTAACTCCTCTCGCTTTAAAATCAACGGGATGAGCAAGAGCGAATTTCCGGCTTTGCCCGATCTATCCAATGCCGTGCAGTTTTCGGTGAAGCAAAAAGATTTACGCGATGCGCTTTACCGCACCGCTTTTGCCGTGTCGCGCGAAGACAACCGCTATGTGTTGACTGGGGTATTAATGCGCATCGGCAATGCCACAGCTACTTTTGTCGGCACGGATGGCAAACGGCTGGCGCGGGCTCGCCTGGTTGTACCGCTGGATCCGACGATTTCTGGTGACTACATCATTCCGCTGAAGGCCGTCGAAGAGATTCTGAAAAGTGTGGAACCCGCAAGTGAATCGCTAGCGACTATCTACCTCATGCTGGACAAGATCGCCGTCGAAGCCAACCAGACGTTGTTGATTTCCAAGCTGCTGCTGGGCGACTTTCCCGATGTCGACCGCGTCATTCCGCCACAGCCTGAAACGTGCGTTGTGCTGCATCGCGAAGAGCTGATGACCTTACTTAGGCAGGTTTCGCTATTTGTCAACAATGCCAATAGCCCGGTGCGTTTTGCTTTATCTCCTGGCGAGCTGCGCATCACCGCCAATAGCGTAGAGGGCGAGGGCAAGGTGAGCATGCCCGTGAATTACCAGGGCGGTAAATTGGAAATTGCCTTCAATCCCGGATTCTTTTTAGATATTTTACGGCACAGCGAAGAAGAGACCGTGACTTTGGGCATTACCGATTCATTTAATCCAGGGCTTATCGTAGAGAAAGAAGTTGTTCAAGTAGTCGCCGCGCTATCTAATCCATTGTTTGTGCTGATGCCCATGCGCTTAAATGAAGAAACGGATTGATGTACCTGCAGCGCCTATATCTGTATAATTTTCGCAATATCGGCGAGCTAGAAGTCACTTTTTGTCCACGCATCAATGTGATATTTGGAGATAATGCCCAAGGAAAGACGGCGATCCTCGAAGCCATACATTTTTTGACCACGGGGCGCTCTTTCCGCACCTCGCATCTCGCCGATATGATCCGCTGGGGAGCGGCCTCTTTTTACTTGGAAGCCGACTTTGTAAAATACGGGATTGAGCAAAAAATCCGCGTGGGGTGCGGCGAAAAAGAGCGGCAGGTGGTCTACAACAGCTCCCGCTATGCCTCTTTGAACAGCCTTTTGGGAATCTTGCAAGGCTGTGTGATTACTCCCGATGACAGCGAACTAATCAAAGGCTCTCCGGCTATTCGACGCGAATTTCTCGATCTGCAAATAGCTCAGAGCGATCCCCTTTATATCCATTATCTGGCGCGCTATCAAAGAGCTATGCAGCAACGCAACTATTTGCTGCGCAGTAAAAACAGCATCAGTCTGGAAAGCTGGGAGCTGGAGATGGCCGATGCCGCGGCCTATCTCACCGTGCAGCGGCAGCGAGCGGTCGATGAGGTGCATCTCAGCGGCTGCGACCTGCACCGCGCTTTGAATGCCGAACACGAGATTTTGAGCATTCGTTACAAAGCTTCCCCTGTGTCGACTGCCAGCCTGGCAGACGTGCGCGGCTTTTATCTGGAGCAATGGCATAAGCTGCGGCGGCGCGAAATGGAGCTGGGGTACACGTCGCTTGGGCCGCATAAGGATGACTTACTCATTGCCATTGGCGGACACGACGTGCGCGACTTTGCAAGCGAAGGGCAGCAGCGCAGCTGTGCGTCAGCTTTGCGCTTTGCCCAGTGGCAGCGTTTGTGTCGGCTGTCTGCAGAAGCTCCCTTGATGCTTTTGGATGATGTAGGCATAAGTCTGGATGAGTCGCGCCGCAGAAAGCTTTTGCAGCATGTGGTTGCATTGGGGCAGGTTTTTTTGACTTCGACCCAACCGCTTTCTCATAGCTTTGAAGGAGCTGAGAAGCAGATTATCCGCATGGAAAACGGCCGAACGCATCAATTTTAATGTTTACCGTGTACTAGTACACTGTCAAG
>PLSG01000321.1 GCA_003164155.1 Parachlamydiaceae bacterium
AGGGCCTCATGAGATAGTATAGCGCATAAATACTGCCTTAGAGGTAAGAGCATCCTGAAACAGGGCCTCATAACCTTAAAAAAGGGAGAATCAGCAATCATAATTGTCGCAGACATGCAATTGTAATTGACGCAAAACAGCGAGAGAAGTTGTATTTAGCACTTGCTGAACAAACTTCCGTGCAAAAAATCTTCCATGCTTTTGATCCTCAAGTGCAATTTTGGAGCGATCCCGCTTCTAATCGTTTTCAAATTATAGCATTGCCCTCTCATAACCTCACTATTCGCTGCGAAGGCACAAAATATAAGCTGTTAGCGCCTTATGAAGGTTTTGAAGTGCTTCTCAATGAATTTTTATCGCGTGTAGCCCGCATACCAGGGGCGCTTATAATTCAAAATGAGAAAAGCAAAAAAGTTTTATTGCCAGCTAATGAACTCTCAGATGATCCATTTACCCCTTCTCGTGCTGAAAGTTATGACAAGTCGTTAGTATTTAAAGAGATTTCCAACGAGCTGTTTCATGAATATAATGTGGATGAAACAGGACACCTTATTCCTTTAAACCGCGAGGCGGCATATCACCTGGCTTATGTGTATGTAATCCAGCGAAATTACGACGAAGCATTTAAACTCATAAGTAAAACTCCCCATTGGAATGAATTTAGCCACCAGGAATTGAAATGGCTCAATGCCATCATAAAAACATCCAAGGATCTATTTGATCCTCGCGCTAACTCTATACGCATTCACGTGTATCTTCTTGGCCAAGAAAATTTAAAGAGAGCGCATACAACGGAGAAAAACATCAGCTATGAGACGCTTAGGCTAGATCTACATGCTTATCTAAATTCCCTATCCGAACTTCCGCCTCTCTTTCTCATTTCACCTCAACGCATTCGCGATCAAGTGCCTTTCGCATACTATAGTCCTGAAGTTGACCGCTATTTAAAAATCGACTCTGGAGAAATGATAACTGCAACAAGTGTAATCCGAGTAGGGGAAAATAGGGTGCCTTCCGTTGAAGTTTTAACACATGCACTTAATAAAGCCTTAGAAAATGGAAGCTCTTATATATACAAAGATGCATTGTTGAAGCCTAATAAAAACCCCGTATATTCGACGATTCCCTATCTAGAATTAATCATGGGTGATACCTATCTTACCAGAAGTTTCAGAGAGGTTTATTTAGCTGCGCATAAAGCGGATAGGTATGACCAAAAAAGTCATATGCAGACTTTGTTGAATTTATGCGCAAATCCCTTGGAAAGCGACTTGGTTTATTTTTTAAGGCAAGTTTTAGACAAGCCAGAAAACTTTCCCGAACCCGATGTGCTTTTAGCATGGGACTCCTATTCGACGACCTCAAATGTCGAAATCACTGAAAAATTGGTTAGACAAATAACGTCTTTTCCATCTACAGAGAGGCAATATGACAACGATTACAGCGGATATGTCGCCGCAAAAACAGTCACAGCAACGGAACCGACAATGCGTCATGCAGAGGTTGAATTAAAGGAAAACAGTGAAAGTGCTGAAGTAACCACCGCCGAAATTTTAGCTCAATACTCCACGCCAGAAAAAATGTCAAGCCTATGGGCTCCCCGATACCGCTTACTCCACTCCGTACAGGCTAAATTTCAAACAAAAATTGCAGAAATATTTATTCCCACCCCGGCGATCGAGACTCAGAAAAAAGCGTCTGATGAAAAAGAGTCTAAAGAAAACATGTCTTTAAGCGACCGCATTAGGGCAATCAATGCTACAGAAAAGAATTCGGTCACCGAAGAAGCGCTGCTCAGTCTTGAGGCGGATATAAAATTCTTCCAAGCTCAGGATAAGGGGATCCATTATATAGCCAGAGACTTACTCGGGGTACAAACGTTGATGGCTGATACTGAAAAAGAAATCAAAGCCTTAAAGATGTTGGAAGAGAAGACTAAAGCCTGCATTGAAGAGCTGGGAAATAAACCATCCCCAGATAGACGAGAAGAGCTTGCTAACCAGCTGGGAATTTCAGCACAGCTGCAAACTAAAATGCAGGTAAAACATTTTCTTATCCCCTATTTAAGGAGAAATCCGCTCGACTTCCAGGCACGCAATCCGCATTTAAGCCAAGAAGACGCCAAGTTATTACATGACGAGATGGGACAATTCCTATTGATTGCAACCCAGAAGCAAAAATTAGAAAGATCCCATAAAGCTCTTAAAAGCTATCTAGAAGTAGCACAAAAAAAAATGCCAGATGAAGATCTTTTGCGAGATTATGCCCAAACAGCTTGGAGTGAAATGCATGCAAAAAGAGATTACGATATGCGAGAGCATCCTGAATACCTCATTTACGAATACTGCCGAGATCTATCCTTGCGAAAAGAACAGGTAATGGGGATAGATACCCTCACCGATGTACGTACAAGGCCTGTCCAACAAATGGTGATGGGTGGGGGAAAAACGGATATTATGGCTTTCTTGATCGCATTAACAAAAGCCGATGGCAAAAATCTATCGATGATGCTTGTACCTACAGAGTTGTTTGCCGACTTTTCACATATCATGGAAACCCAAGGTTTTTTATTTGATAAAGAGATCAGATGCATAGATTGGGATGATGTTTCTGAAAAGGGATTGGATGCGATCTATAAAGAGCTTGTCGATATCTGTGAAAACAAAAAAATCCTGATTGCTACCGATACCGAAATGAAGCGTTTCTTCCTAGCTGCTCAGCTTGCTCTAATTAAAGGCACCTCACTCGAAAAATTCCGCAAGATAAAGCAACTTTTAAAAACCTGCGCACACCCAACCATAGATGAAATCCACCAACAAGATAGCCGACATGACTATCGGATAGCCGTTGGGGATCCTACTCAAATCGATTCCCGTTACTTAAACATCAGCGTCATGCTGTATGAATAACTCATTTATGATCCTTTCATTAAGAATCGCGTTTTCTTTGACTTTTGTCCGATAGATTTGCGCTCACTCACAGCAAAACTATTCACACCGCCTTTATCTGAAGAAATCAAAGTCCACCTCATTGAGAGCCTCCTAAAAGAATTGTCTGAACGCTATTCCGATTTATTGGCAGTAAGAGAAAAACATGAAGAGATTGTGCGGTTTCTCTTAGAAAATCCAGGGGGAAGCAGCACATTGCCCGATTTTTCAACCCTCATCAGCCGAGATAAAGCCCCAGAGCGCATAGAAAACCTCAATCAGATTCTGTGTTTCATTAAGGGAGAAATGGATATCCTCTCAGATACTCTTTCTAAACGGGTCAATGAACGCTATGGTTTATTTCCGTCTTCCGACCCCAAGAAAAAGACATCCGTCCTAGCAGGCCCCTTTAAAAGCGCGCAATCACCTAACTTGGGTTCTCAGTTTGGAAATTACATGGAATACATCAATTACACCATTCAAGCCATTAAAATCCATGGCATTCCGGTGGACGCCTTTGATGAGGAGATTTTGCGCATGCTAAGTGATTATCAAAAAGAATTAGATAATGGAGTTCCACAAAATGCGTCTAAAGCGTTACTAGAGTATCAATCCTTAGTGGGAGAAAGATATGTTAAATCTCATCCTCTATCTGTGCTCAAAAGTCAAAAAGTGCGTGAGGATTTACTGCCTCTATTGAATAAAGAGCGCTCCTTCTGTAATAATTTCCTCGAAAAGTATATTTTGTCCACCATTCGCCAGCATACTCAAGTGCTTATTTGCGACTCTCAGACGTTATTTGGGCGCTTTGCACGTCCGCATGGGTATACAGGCACACCGACGGCCGAATTAGGCTTAAAATTTGCTGTCAAAAAAACTGCTGGCACAGATGGTCAAGTCATTTCCCTCGTAGAAAAAAATAGCAAAGACAAACTTCTCCTTCTATCTGACACAGCTACCCAAGAAGAACAATTAATAACCTTGCTTGCACAACCCAACCAAACACAGTTTAAGGCTTTGGTGGATGTGGGGGCGCTATTTAAAGACCTCCCCCCAAGAAGGGTTGCCGAGATTATTCTAGCTGCTCGTCTAGATTTGAAGGTAGTTACCTATTACGAAAACTCCCCTCAAGGTTCTATAGAGAGGATGCTTAAGCGAAATAAGACCGATCAGCTTCCAGAAGAGGTAGATAAAAATGCCCTATTTGTATTCTTCGGCCAGACGCAGCGCACCGGCGTAAATAAAATTTTACTTTCTACTGCCCATTTTTTTATCACCACACATTGCGATGTGACTTACACTGACCTCTCACAAGGTGCTATGAGAGCTAGAGGCCTGGCTAAAGGGCAGAAGCTGCATTTTGTAGCGCTCACTTCTTTTGGAAAAACAGTTTCGGAGCGATTTAATAAAAAAGCTGATGCTGTTGACCTCTGTCTGTTCTCTAGAATAGAAGATGCGCAAAAATCGGCCGCTAACAACCCTCTGTGTGTGCAACAACAAATGCGCGAGATAGCTATTAGTTCGATAGAATCTTACCTAGATAAAATTCCTGCCTCAGATGCAGCAACACCCGCTCACACAGCCCTTGCTCAGCTTTTGCTCACCAAAACAGGTATTAATCCCGTACTTCAATGTGGAACACCAGAGCAATTGTTAGTCCTTAAAGATGCCCTGGCAGAGTTTGCCAAACAAGTCTTAAAACCGCTTACTCAATGGCATGCACAATACAAGGGCGCTTTAAATGAGACTTACGTCTCATTAATTGAGCCTAAAGCAATTAGGGAACAGCTTGATGCCATTATAAAAGAAATCCTTAAACAAAAAAAATATTTTAAAGAAAAAATCCCTGTTTCTTCTGCCTTGGATAAAGGTTCCGAAGTTAATGTGAAGAAAGATGAAAAAAAAGAGCAAGATAAAAAAGTAGACCTTGAAATGCAGGTGGGAATGCAACAGCCCTACAAATTTCCAATCGGGAATAGGCCCCTTTCATTGTCTGAGGCGATGAGCTTCAATGATTCTCCAAGTCAATCCGAAATGGACTTAAAAGAATATCAAGCAGCTAGGGAGAGTAAAAGTCGGGGGAGTAGCAGTCTGGGCTGTTGGAGAGAACCTCCGCGCTTATTGTATCTGAATAATGCCACCAAAAAGAAAGGTTGTATTTTTGATGAAAATTTGCTCAGCTCTGCTGATTTTGCATTCACAGCTGAGGGCGATCAACCATTTGAAGCTCCTTCTAAACCAGTTGGGCAATGCCTCATCATGCGCAGCCGCACAGATCCATCCAAAGTCAAGATGATTTTACTTACCGAGGTAGAAGCTGCCCAAATGGAAGAGGAACTCACGGCAGGTTTTGAGTCGAAGGAGTATGAATGCTGCCTGTACTATCCTTCGATTGACTATGCCTATCCAAAGAGCTTAGACAAGTTAGAGGATAATCAGCAATTCGAGCGCTTATGTATGCAATACTATCTTCTGGCGGGTACACGGCATTTCTCGGATACCTATCGGAAGCTGCTAAAAGAGTGGCTGAACGCTCAACCCGATGTGGATGCCTTTGAAATTTTTTATTTAAATGCCATGAGCGAAGAGGAGCAATTATTGCAGGCATACCCCAAGTCTTTCATCAAAGAGTGCTTAGATGAAATCCGAGCTATACGCGGGAGAAGCGCCCAGCTAACAAAAAAAAGCTTTTAATTTTTGGAGGTTCGAGTAGCTATCCTTGCCCGACTCATGCGCTCACGAAGGCCACCGTGTTTTAGAAATTCCTTTTCTAATGCTTGAAGTTGCCGATCGAGTAAGTAAGTGGTGACTTTGATTAATCCGATAATCACATTCGCACAAATTGCAGGGTCTGGGTTTTCGATGCCTTTCCTAAAGGTTTCATATGTCGCGGGGGAGGCCTGATTTAATTCGCGCAAGCGCTTGACATAAGAGCTGTTCTTGTCCCATTCGGTTAGTTTTTTTATGCGAAGAAAATCGCGGTAGTCGATTAGAAGTTCTTCAAGGCTTGCTCTAGCAACGCTCGTTAGTTTGAGTTCAAATTCCTTGGAAGTTCCCGAGGCAGCGCTAGCTTCTGCTATGTTTTGCTTGCCAGAGCGTGCAGCCTGAACCATCTGATCAATAGTGCGGTCTTGTTTAGAAAACAACCTGCCAGTGAAATAGATTGTTGCATCGTAAACAATCTCGGCTTTTGGTAAGAAAGTAGGGTTTTATAACCCCCGTGTGCCGGAATAAAATGATTGGGGCTTGGGTTTTGGTTTGGCATATATTCCTTTCAGTGAAAGGGACAAAAGGGACAAAAGGGA
>PLSG01000435.1 GCA_003164155.1 Parachlamydiaceae bacterium
AGCTTAGGAAAGGGCTGCGTTTTTCCAAGTTAAAATTCCAAGAACCCAGAGCTTCAAGCTGAGGAATGGTCTTTGGGCGTCAATCGGATAGGCTTGATCCAAATCAAAACTAGGAAACTGAAATTTTGTTGGTGCATTTACTTAGATATGGATGATTATCTCGAGAAAAGTCAAACAATCGCACAGCCCAGCCTGGGGAGAAACAATATGTACGAGTATTATCAATATGAGGCTATCTCCCTTCCAGACCATTTTCCATGAGAGAATGGTAGTAAAGGGCGGTGCATAAGACGCTGTCGATATCTTTTTTGGACAGCATGTCCTGTTGGATTTCCAGGCGCGTTTTTAAGACGGTGCGCAGGATCTCGGATGGTTCTAGCTGAGGTGCTTGCATTTTTGTAGCTGGCCAGGCATGCACATAAAAGATGCTTTGGCCGCACACGCCGGGGAAGGGGTAGGCTTGTCCCATGACTTTGAAGTTCTTTGCGGTGTAGCCAGTCTCTTCGCACAACTCGCGCGCGGCGCCATCCAGCGGGTTTTCATCTTCGCTCAAGAATCCTCCTGGACACCCCAAGAGGACGCGGCTGGTGGGATGCCGGTACTCTTCGTTTAGCACAAAATGTCCGTCCTGCGTCTCGGCTAAGATTACTACTGCGTAGGCGTGTGGAGGAATCAGGGTGAAGTAGTTGTAGTGATAGCCATGGGCATAGCGCAATCGGTCATTGCGCACTTTTAGAAAGCCCTCTAAGACCATCTGAGATGCTACGACGATGGGATGGGGCAATTCCCCTTCCTCTGCTTTGGCTTTGTCGGAAGCGTTGGGAGAAGTGTTATTCTGTGACATTGAGATACTCTTGTTTTTCCATGCTTTGGTAATGTTCCACTTGCTGAAGATCTCCAGCGCAGTGGTAAAAGAGCGCCAGCTGGCGGTAGAGCTGCCTCTTTTCCCACAGAAAAGCCTTGTGCAGCCANNGTGCCAAAAAAGTGAATATAGGCGATTTCTTTGCCCTCGGTGGCCAGCAGGCAGCATCCATATAAAAAGTGCAAAATGGAGGTTTCTTTATTGAGAAGTTCCATGGGATAGGAATGCAGCAGCTTGCCTGCGCCTTCCCAATCTTTTTCCAGAAGATAGGCCCAAATGATAGCGCCATTGATGCGCACGCCATCTTCGAAAGGGATGTCGGCATTGTCGAGTCGTTTGGAAATATGGAAAATGAGCTCGGTATTTCCAGCTTTTAGAGCCTGTTCCATCAGGTAGGAGAGGACCCTAAGTTCAGCTTTATGCCATTCCGGTTTGAGAGTTCTTTGGTCGATCACCTCAAACACCTTTTCCAGGCAGTTGGAAAGTGATTCCGCATGGCAGTCGATGGCGATATGCAGTAATTTTGCCGTGTTTTGCCAATGCGGCGAAAGGCTGAATTTTTCCTGCTCAGCCAATGCCTTTAGATGCCGATTGGCGAGCTGCCAGGCTCCCAGCTCTATCAAGCAAAACAGGGCGTTGCCTATGGCTTCGAAGGGGGTAGGATCGCCAGGTGATGAATCAGTGGGGGCCTTATTCACCTTTTCGGTCGAATTTTCGGCCTCTGCGGGCAAGGCATAGCTTATTTCCTCGATCTGCTCCAAGATGGCATAGGGTTTGGCCAGCCAGAAGGCCAGCTGAATGGCAAAATGGCGCCTTTTTATCTCAGATGCCGTGTTATGGGCTAATAGAGGCAAAATAAAGGGGAGATTTTCCCAGTGCTTTTGCAGATTGGAAAAAAGCCTTTTCGAACCTTTATTTTCCGCCGCTTCGGGAAAGTGGCTGACAATCAGCAGGATAAAATGGTAAGCCGCCACGCGATGCCGGCGCGAACTCTCGTGCATGCGGTAGATCATTTGCTCTTGTAGTACTGGAAATAGAAGATGCTGGCGGTAGCGCCGCGTGGCCAGTTCAAAGCATTTGCTCTCTTCTTCATAGTCGTTCGTCGCCTGATAGACCAGCCCCTTTCCTAGATATTCCAAGGGGGCCCCAGGCGTTTTGCGCAGCTTGTTAAATTCCAATAAGGCCAGGTCGTAGTAGTGGCTGGCCAGGCTGGCATCTTGACAACCTTTGCCTTGCTCTAGCAAGGTGATGCCCGCGCGGAACATAGCCTCGCGTCCTTCCGCTCTGCCTGGAAAGGAATAGCCTATGCGCCGGTATTCATTGAGGGCCTTAGTGTAGTCTTTATGCGCTAAAAATGCATCTGGAACGGCCAGGCAGTTCAAAGTGATATTGTGGCTGCCGGTGTAAACAAAAAAACTTTGAAGCTCAAAGTCGGCATCTTTGGCGATCACGCCAACGTGGGTTCCGGCTAAGGGTAGATGGCTGATGTAGGAAAACTGCAGAGCATTATTGAGGTAGAAGTGGATGCTGGCGTCAATTTTTTCGATGCGCACAAGATACCACTCGTTGTGCGTCAAGTGCACTTCGGGGGCAGCCAATACTTCGACCGTATTTCTCAGAAGATGGGTGGCTTTATGCCTGTCCGATCCCAGCCACAGGCAGTAGCCATCATTGAGGTGCTGCCTTTCGGCAGCTTCTGGTACGCTGAGCAAAAAGCCAATTCCACGCCCCTTTTCTCCCAGGCGGACCATGGCTTCTAGCTTGGTGTTTTCGGTAAATGAAGCTTTGGAGATCATGAGCGTGACCCATTCGGATGCTTCGGTATGGCGCACTATGGCCATGTGTTCAGCGATGAGCACAAGTTCTTGGAATTCCCAAGTGGACTTGTCCTCGATGCTCAGTTCTGCGGCTTGAAACCATTCCGAGCGCCCTTCAAGGTAGTTTTCCAAGTCATGCAGCAAGCTGTCGACCGAAAGGTAGCGCTGGTTAAGGGCCGCTGTCAGGCTTTTTTGGGCGATGCGCGAGAGTATGGGGGGTACATCGCGGTAGGGGGCTACTTGCGCTGGATCTACGACGACTTCTTGGCTCACATGCTGTCGGAATTCTTTGATGTTTTTTCGGCGAAATGGCAGAGCTAGGGAAAGGATTTGATAGAGGATGACACCTAGTGCAAAAACATCCGTCTGGATGGTCGCAGGGCGTCCTAAAGCCAATTCCGGGGCCATGTAAGAGACTGTGCCGACAGCTTTGCCGATACCCGTGAGCTGATTTTGCAGGGCATCTGCCGGTTCATCTTGTTCATCTTTATCCTCGGCCAGCGAAGACTCCTCTTGCACGTCTTTTTGGTGGATGAGCTTGGCTAGTCCCCAGTCTAAAATAAACACTTCGCCGTATTTTCCGATGATGATGTTTTCGGGTTTGAGGTCGCGGTGCAATACCCCTTTGGAGTGGGCGTAAGCAACTGCTTGACAGATGGTCACGAAAAGACGCGTTAGCGAAGGGATGGATCCGATGGCTTGATCGCTTTTGATGCCTTTGCTTTCCATCTGCCGGGCTTCATTGAAAATTTGTTTGAGGTTTTTTCCCTCCACAAAAGGCATGGTGTAGTACAGCAGGTTGTTTTCATCGTGAATGGTGTAGACGGGGATGACTGCCGGGTGGGTCAGCTGGCTGCTGATGCGCGCTTCTCTTAAAAAGCGATGGTGCATCTTGGGGTGATTGATCAGATCGGAGCGTATGCGTTTAAGGGCGATCTTGCGTCCGCAGGTAGTGTCGTAAGCCAAGAATACCTCTCCCATGCCGCCCTTGGCGATGGATTCCAGGATCTGATAGGAGCCCAGTGCAAACTGTATTTCGGATGTTTGCGGCGCTTGTCCATGAATGGAGGTCATTTGTTCAGAGGAGATAGCGGTGGGAGGAGGGGAGCTGCTCTGTGCGCTTTGGGAAGGCGGGGATGCGGGCTTTTCGTTTTCCATGAGGTGCAATGTCGCCGGCAGCAGAGGATTGCCGCAATACACGCAGTAATGAGGGCTTTGCGACGAGTGGCCTTGAATAAAAATAGCTTTTGCATGGCATGTTGGACATGAAAGGGCAATTTTCTTATGGCGGCGAGAGGGATTTTGAGGAGCTGCTTTGCTGTTCATGTGCGTCTTTTATAAATAGAGGAAGACAGAAAATAGGATATTCATGATATATTCAAACTGATGCTTACCTTTTAACACAAGTGAACCCATGACGAGAACAAAAATCGTTTGCACCATCGGACCTTCTGTTTCCAGTGTTGATAAAATGATCGACTTAATGAAAGTCGGCATGAATGTGGCCCGCTTGAATTTTAGCCACGGGACACATGCAGAACATATCAACACGATCAATAATTTAAAAGAGGCGCGTAGATATTTAGGCCAACCTCTGGCCATCATGTTGGATACAAAGGGACCAGAAATTCGCCTAGGCCCCATCGTCAATCACATGGTGTACTTATCTGCCGGAGCCGAATGGCTGCTGGTCAAAGAGTCCATAGAAGGCGATGAAGTCCGCGTGTCCATCACCCCCAGCTACATATTGGACCAACTTGAAAAAGGCATGCGCGTGCTTTTTGATGATGGCTATATATCTTCCCAAGTCATCGATATCCTTCCCGAAGGGGTGCTGGTGAAGATCGATAATGCCGGGGCGGTTAAATCCAGAAAGGGAGTTAACATCCCCAATGCGAGTTTGAACTTACCGGCTGTCACCGAAAAAGACATTGAGGATATTAAATTGGGATGTTTGCACGATGTAGACATCATCGCTGCCTCTTTCGTGCGCTCGGCAGAACATGTGCTCATGATTAAAAAGCTATTGGCCGCGGAAAAGAAGCCCGATATATTGATCTTGGCTAAAATTGAAAATAGCGAAGGTGTGCAAAACTTCGATAGCATCGTACAAGTTGCCGATGGCATCATGATCGCCCGCGGCGACCTGGGCGTAGAAGTCCCCTTGTGCCAAGTTCCCCGATTGCAAAAGATGATGATCCGCAAGAGCTATTTGGCCGGCAAACCCGCCGTTACCGCCACCCAAATGCTGGAGTCGATGATTGTAAATCCCCGGCCCACCAGAGCTGAAGCTTCCGACGTAGCTAATGCCATCTACGACAGCACATCTTCCGTGATGCTTTCTGGCGAGACTGCAGTGGGTAAATATCCTATAGAAACCGTACAGATGATGCACAGCATTATTCAAGATGCGGAAGATGACTTCAACTACAAGGCCTTTTTTGGAGAACTGGGCAGCGTAGTTTATCACGACGTTCCTTCGGCCGTAACTTTGGCGACCGTCAAAACCTCATATAGCTCCAACGCCACCTGTATTTTTGCTTTTACCACCAATGGATCCACCGCCCGCCTGCTGTCTCGGTTCCGCCCCAAAATGCCCATCATTGCCATGACGCCCAATGAAAAGTGCTACCATCAGCTGGCCTTTTATTGGGGCATTACCCCTTATTACAATGCCGATAGCACCACCTATGCCGAAGCTTTCGAAAAAATCAGCGACTTTGCTGTAAAGCTTGGCTATGCCAGCTATGGCGATCTCGTCTTGGTGACCGCGGGCTCTCCCTTTGGGGTTTCTGGTACGACCAATATGATGATGGTGGAGAGCATTGGCGATGTGCTCGTGCGCGCCAATATAGGATACGGCCGACGCGTGCATGGCCACATTGCTATGGTGCTTTCCTCAGATAGCCCCAAGGAATACACGGTGCGCGGCCATGTACTGGTCATGACTAAATGTGATTTGTCTTATCTGCACCTCATACGCGAGGCCGCGGGCATCATCTTGCAAAATCACGTGGACGACCATGAGTCTGAGAGTTATGCTAAGGAACTTTCCTTTCAGCTGGATATCCCCGTGTTAATCCGGGCAGATGCCGCATTCAGGTTGCTGAAAGAGGGACAGCTGGTGACTTTGGATCCGGAAAAGGCTTTGGTGTATAAAGGCATGGTGCTTTAACCGAGATTTAAGGTAAATCGCATGCCCAAAAAAAAAGTTGCCATACTCAAAAGCCGCCTCTTTCACAAAGGGGGATGCGAAAAATACGCGCTGCGCATGGCTGAAGCTTTTGCGCAGCAAGGCGAAGATGTCGCTGTGTTGACTACCAGCCATCCTCAGCATCTGCAGGCATTCGACCACTTTGAAGTGGTAAACCTCGCCGCGCCCTCTGCTTTAAGCTTCTTTAACTTGTTGCACTACGATCAGCTTTGCCGCCATTGGATAAGCCAAAATAAACCAGATATTGTCTTTGGGATGGACCGCAATACTTTCCAAACACACTATCGTGCCGGCAACGGCGTGCATGCGGCTTATCTTAAAAAGCGCCACCTTTTGGAGCCCTTCTGTAAAACGATGTGGTTTGGGCTCAATCCGCTGCATCGCGGCATCTTGTCCATGGAAAAATGCACCTATGAAAGCCATGATATGCAGCTTTTGTTTACAAATTCTGCTATGGTGCGCCATGAGATTTTAGAGCATTACCGCGCTGATCCGGCAAAGATTCGGGTGGTGCATAACGGCGTGGAGTGGAGTGAGATGCAGGCAGACTTTGACGCTTGGCCGCAAGTGCGCGCAGCGCAGGCGCAGGCGCTTAGCTTGGACTTGGGGCATTACCAGTTTTTGTTTGTGGGGCATGGCTACCGCCGCAAGGGG
>PLSG01000564.1 GCA_003164155.1 Parachlamydiaceae bacterium
AATGACCAAAAGCTCACAGAAGATGGCCCTAAAGATAGATAATTTCAATAACTTACACTAACTTGACACCATTGACCGCGGGCTTTGGTGCGGCCAAATCTACAATACTAGCTTAACGACTATAAATTTGAGTCGACTCTAAAAATAAAATTATATTCCGCTTCGGCTATGCTTCCTAATAAATCGCGCTCTATTATTTTATATCCTTTATTTCCAAGCTCTCGTGCATAGCTGCTTAATATATCTAGTAACTCCTCTCTCTTATCAACTGGCATTTTCCCCATACTTTCAAGGCTGGATTTAATATTAGTTTCTATTTCTTTTATTCCTACATATTCGCTGTTATATATATCCTTGGCAATACGATGAAGTAGATCATCATCTCCAGTGCCCTTTAAATTGGCTGGGTCTTCACAATTTTTCTTCCAGTCCACAATTAATTGCTTAGATAATTTCCGAACGACTCGCATGCGGTCAGAGAGCTTTGGCGCTTCTCGTGCTGATTTAAATTCATCTGCGGATAGTTTTTCACCATGCATTTTAAGAACTTCTTCAAATTTAGTCGAACTAGAGGCTATTTCTGCATAACGAAAATCTCTCGTTGCTCTATCAACGGCCAACTTAGCCAGTGAAGTAATTTTTGGATTAATTGGCAAGCCTTTCAATTGAATATCTGCCCGCATCAATAAATTCTTCATCATAGAACTCTTGAGAATTTTATATTGCGCTAGCTTTTCTTGAGGATCTCCTGCTTGAGAGAGTATAGTATGTCGAAGTAAAGCAAACATGCATTGCACAGAGCAGGTCCCTCGTTTCTGAGGAGCACTAAAAAATTCAGGAGTTGTTTCGCGAGGAAGAAGAGTTCCCGAGCCAGTTAAGTCTTTAATTTGATTATAAAGTTGATCGGTGTTGTCAGTATCTTTAAATGTTTTAAATAAGGATTCCCATATTGTAAGATTGCTGATCTGATCAAAAGGGATGTCAACGTATTGCTGATGGAGCTGATAGCGAGCCATTTCTCCTTTATAGTGATTTTGTAACCCCGCACCGGAATTATAATGAGTTAAAGTATAGAGTCCATTTGGTTGTCTGCTGACAGAGAGTAATGTCCTATGATTCGATGTACCACTAGGAATAACCAACATGTCGCTTTCATTAGTACCATCTTTTAATTTTAATAGCTGAGTGCAAATTTCTGTTGCAGATTTATCTCTTGAGCCGGAGTGGATAAGCGATGAATTTAATTTGGAAAGAATTTCTTTAGTTTCCGGCAATAACATGCCTTTGGTATCATCTTTTACAGCATCTTCTAAACCCAAGGAAAACCACCGCTGGCTATCTGTATAATTCCAACCAAACATTATTTTTATGGGAGATTCTTCAATTGAAAATCCAGAATCAGTTACTGGAATTTTACCTGGTATGATAATTTTGTCTAAAAATATGTTTACAAGCGCTTTGCGATCGCTTTCTTCACTTGCTGTTTTAAATTCCTTGCGCAGTTTATTTTTTTCAATTTCGGTGTTAACTAGATTTAATTTTTCAGCATCTTCTGGATCGCATGCTTCCTTAGCCATCTCCAAATAAGTTAATGCCAGATTTGTATAAGACTTATGGTTGCTGTTTTCACAAGCAAGAGCCGTAATAATGTAATCGTGCACGTTAAGATTTAAAACATCACCTTCGTTCAACTTGTTAAAAATTTTAATTACAGCACTCCACTTACCTGTATTTAAATATTCCTTAGCTTTAATCATTTCAGGAGAAGGAGTTAGATTTTTTGCTAATTCGTTAACAGGATCTGATCTCGAAAAACTGCTGTCTAAATTAGGTGAATTCATATATTCATCTCTGGTTATGAGTGATTGCGCATTAAAGGGTAAATGTGTTAATTATAGTTGGTTTTAGTGTGTTATTCATAAAAAAATTTGACAATGAAAAGTATGCTTGCTTGCATAATAGATTGTATAACGATTAAAGTAAAAAAACAATTGCATATTTGCAGCCACTACGCGTACTCTCTTTTTNNAAAAAGAGAGTACGCGTAGTGGCTGTGTTCAAGTGCATTTGTCATTCAAAATTTGGGCCTTGTTCATCTTTTCCTAACGCTTTTTTTATCCTTACCTATCTGAAAATTTTACAGGAAGGGAAAGATGGAAAGGATAGGGAGATGCTACGCATTGATTGAAAGCTTTCTCTTATAAAAATCCCGCTGAAAATCCATGCGTCAATCAATCAATTTATTAAATCTTAATAATTTTTTGCCACATTGATGCTTCAAGTGATAAGTATGAGCCCTTGCCACGCATCTTTATTTTAGGGAATTTGCTAATTAAATGTGAAATTTTAAAAATTAAACAGGTATGTATTATGTCGTCAGTAAGTTCTAGTTCTTCAGCCACAAGTGTTGTCATCTGTCCACGTAGCGAATTTGCTTATCCGGCGGATGATTCGGGATTTTCTGTTTATATGCCTCAGATTATGGATCACCAGGGTTATCATCTGAAGTTTAATCAATTCAATGATACCACTGTGGCTTGTGTCGATTATTTGATAGAGGAATATGGAGCACCTTCTAAAAACGCAAATACCAGTGTTAAATATCCCAATCTAGGCACTGGCACGGGAGAAGATCGACTCAACGGTATTGGCGCAGTTTATGGAGTGATGATGAATCTTTTCTCTCAGCGTGCCACGATTGCAAGGGGAACTAACATTCGATCAGGCACCTGTTATTTTGAAAGCGCCCTGCTTCCCAGAGTTCAGAGGGTGCTTGAAGCAAGAGGCTTTGCGATTCCTAGGCTTCCCACATTAACTGCGCTGATTCCCACTATGCCAACACCTTTGTTGTCTTTAATAGACGGCTATCTTGATCCCCAGGAGATCAGAGATTACACCCTCAATCCTGTCTAGATTAGCTGAGTTCGGGTAGCGGCATAGGGATAGCTGGCGGCGCAGGGTGCGGTGTGGCATTCTCGAAGCGGCGGCGCGATCCTCGGAAGACGCCCTTGGCTTGGTGCTTAAGTGCTTCCTTGAGTGCGTTTAGAATGCTTACCCCTTTTTCTACATGGTCTGCGGTATGGCGTTCGTAAACTGAGCGCGAGCTTTCTTTGGTCTTGATGCCATTTTTATCCAGCGGGAGGTCTGAGATGAGCAGCAAAGCCCCAAGCGGTAGCCTCAGACTGTAGCTCGCCGTGAATAAGGTGGCACATTCCATTTCTACGGATTGCACGCGGGTATTTTTTAAACGCTCTACGAAGACCTTATTGAATTCCCAAAATCGTTTGTTGGTGGTATGTGTGATGCCAATATGATATGTGGTGTGCTCCTGCTCCAATACATTGGTTACCACTTTTTGTACCAAGAAGTTGGCCATGGCAGGGACTTCTGGCGGAAAGTAGAAGTCCGAAGTTCCCTCACCCCGGATGCTGGCAATGGGGACAAAGTAATCTCCTACGTGGTAGTGTCGGCGTAGTCCTCCGCACATCCCCAGCAATAGGCAAGCTTTGATGGGCAATAAAGCTAGCAGATCGACCACTAGAGCGGCAGCTGGTGAGCCGATCTTGAAGTCGAGGATGGAGATCCCCTCACTTGGCGAATGGGCGACTTTGAACATTGAGCCTTCCAAGGCTGGGATCTGCCTGTGTGAGGCGAAGTATTCCAGGTATTTAGGGAAGTTGGTCAGCAAGACAAAAGGTTGGAATGCGCCGACATTTGATCCCGAATACCTTTCGAGAGTGTCATGGGCAATTTTTTCTTGCAGTTTGATCATTTCCTCGTCATTTTCATTGGGTATCTCCGGCATACTAGCTTCCTTTACCCCATAGCGGTCCAAAAGTGGGACGTGTGGGTTTTGTGATGGTGAAGGGATTTTTGCAGCGACCGCAGACTAAATTTTTTTGGCATTTGCCCGATTGGCGGACATAGTCTTCTCGGCTTTCTATAATATAGTGGCATTGCGGACAAAGGTGGTATTGGACAATGATATTCCAAGTGTGTGTGCCTGTTTGACGCATAGCTTGTGTGTATTTTCTTTTTTCAGGATTTCTTGCTTTTAAACCAGGTGCTTTTCTTCAGATAAGGGTATATGCGCGAATGCCAGAGGTTGATCAATCCGCGCGGCGGCGTTTGCCGCATGATATGGCGGCATTCCCCCCATCCGTTCAAATCGTGCATTTCACAGCCAATTATTCCGTGTCCTGCAGACACTTGCTCTTGAATCAAGGGAGTGTCAATTTCGTAGTCTTTATAGGACTTGGGCCACATGGGATATTTCCTTACTTATCGTTTATAAGTTTCTCTGGGCGCAATTCAAAGCGACGCATCTGCGATACGTGGCTTTAAAATTATATACTAGAACATGTCGTTTAGGTCATCTGGCGGAAGAACTAGCAACTTGGGTTAGTAATTTTTCTTATAGCACACGCATGCGTAGATATGCAATATGGGAGTCTATCGTTTGCGCTTTTTATAGTAGAACATGCCCGTAAAGGAGATGCCCAGCAAGGTGAGTATGGACAAGCTGAAAAGGGGCAGGTTGTGCACGCGGGTAGAAGCCGAGGCTACATCTGACATATAGAAGAGCTGCACGAGTTTTCCCTCGGCATTGGCCAGCGGGGCGATGTGAAATTGTCCCTCGATGTTGACCAGCTTGTTGTGGAGTTGCGGTGGAGCTGAAAAATCGCGTGGTAAGAAGATTTGTTGCGTCACAGTTTTTTCTGTGCCGATGCAGCAGGTGCGCAAATGAGGCTCCTTGGCCAAGATCCAACGCCGGTCGGCGGCTTCATACAGAAAGCCGCTGATTTTAACGCGGGCGTTGTCGAAGGGGGCTAGATCTTGGCTCAACTTCAGGAGGTCTTCTGGGCTCTGCTGATGGGTTTCGAAGCAATGAAAAGCCAAGGGCAGAGGCTTTGTGGCCAGCAAGCTGCCAGGAGATAGCAAGCATGCCCAAGATAGCAGCGCGAGGGGATACAGGCGGGAGAAATTTAACAGCCAATTCATCGAGAGCCTCTCAATTTGTGGTCGCGGGGGATTAGCGTGAGCAAGAAAAAACCTAAAATAAAGAATCCGATTAGCGAGAGAATAGGTTTGCGCATGCTGCTGGTATACGATTCAAGAAATCCAAAAAGGGCCATGCCTAGGACCACGCCGATTTTTTCGCAGACATCATAGAAGCTGAAAAAGGCCGCGTGATCCATTGTCAAAGGTAGCATCTTTGAATAGGTGGAGCGCGAAAGCGCCTGTATGCCGCCCATAACCAATCCCACGACGATGGAAGCTACGTAAAATTGGTTGGGGGTGTAGATGTAATAACCTCCCATGCATCCCACGGCCCAGATCGATACCGCCAGTTTCAAACTGAAGATATTGCCTTTGATTTTGGATATATAGGAGAAAAGATAGGCCCCGGCCAGAGCCAAGAACTGGATAAGCATAATGTTGATGATCAGCTGGGAAGATTCCATATGGACTTCCTTGGTGGCAAATAGAGTAGCAACTAAGAGCACGGTCTGCACGCCCATATTATAGACGAAGAAAGCGCACAGGAAGCTCCTTAATCCTTTGGTGGCTTTAAGCTTATGCCAGACCTTGATCAGTTCTTTATATCCATTCCAGATGTAAGCCGTCCAGGGGAGATTCAGCAAGTGCTTAGGGCGTGTTTTGGGCAGATAATAAAAAGTCACCTGCGCAAAAGCTAGCCACCACACACCTACGGAGACAAAAGAGAGGCGCGAGGCCATCGCCACGCTGATTCCTCCATACCATTGAGGCATTAAAAACATACTCAAATCAATTCCCATGAGGATGACGCTACCTAAGTAACCCATGCCAAAGCCCTTGGCGCTGACGTAGTCTTGCAATTTGGGTTCGGCGATTTCGGGAAGGTAGGCATTGTAGAAGACTGTGCTGCCGGAAAACCCGATGCAGGCCAATATGACCAAGATGATACCCAGCCCTAAGCTTTGCTGCGTAAAAAAGTACATCAGGGCACAAGATGAAGATCCCAGGTAGCAGAAAAATTGCATGAATTGTTTTTTGTTTCCGCCGTAGTCGGCTATGCCAGACAGCAAAGGGGAGAGTGCGGCGATCACTAAGTAGGCAAAAGCTAAGGCATAGCTATATAGGGTGGTATTGACAAAGTTCATCCCCCACAGGTTTACCCGGTCGGAATTGCCCTGCGAAGTTACTAATACGTAATACAGCGGGAAAATTGCCGATGTGATAATCAGGGCGTAGGATGAGTTGGCCCAGTCATACAATGCCCAAGCATTGATGAGTTTGCGTTGTTCATCGCTAAGGGGTGTCTCTAATGCACTTTGCAAGGGTTACCTCGTTTTGTAAAGTAGAAAAAATAAACTATACATTTATTCCTAGCAAGAACGAATGCTTGAAAACCCAAGATAAATGCTTTATGCTGATCTCCGATACACGGGACGTAACTGGTCAGATCTCCTTAGTACACCATCTCATTTAAATAGTATGGTCTAGCCTGCGCGAAAGCTCCCGCGGTAGCACGATCGCAAATGGGTCCATATCTTCTGATATTGACCCATTTGCGATCGTGCTACCCCGGGGCTTTGGCGCGGCTAGACCATACTATTTAAATGAGATGATGTACTAGAGGAACCGAGGGAATCTGACAAAATGTGGTATAAAAGCTAACTTTCCTAATCCGTAAAGTGTAAAAGCTTATAGGCTCGCGTGCGTTATCTATAAATTTTAGGTGAGATCCCCTCGGTTCCTCCGAGGAGATCTCACCAGTTACATAATGGATGTTTATGAATAAGGAAGATAAATTCAGCAAGACATATGACCTAGCAGTATTGGGCGGAGGTCCTGGCGGATACCCTGCAGCGATCAAAGCTGCCCAAGGTGGGCTTTCAGTAGCTTTGATCGAGGCCAACACTCTAGGTGGCACTTGTCTGAATCGGGGTTGCATACCCACCAAAGCCTTGATCGCGCATACAGACGTTTTGCAGCGCATCGCCCA
>PLSG01000063.1 GCA_003164155.1 Parachlamydiaceae bacterium
TGGCTAGAGGTTTTCTTGTATTTGGGGAGGTGCCTTTTTGTCTTATCCAAGTTACCATGAAATTGCGTTCAAAGACAGGGCTCGTTAAATGGCCTGCCGAATCAGTTAGCGTTGGATCTCCGACAGGATCGCGAACCGGTACATGAGTTAGGGGGCATTTGTATCGATTAAAAACAGCATCATCATGGAGCTCTGTAGGGATAGTACGGAGTCGCAGCAAATCAAATGGATCTTCAGCCAAAAGAGCATTAGAAACCTGGACAGATGGGTCGCGCAACCGAAGTGCTAATTGTTGATAGAGGTCAATAGTCTTGTTGAGCGTACTAGCACGCAATGCCAATTCAACTTTGGCAACAGCGGGGTAAACCTCTTCTGCGGCCTCTAAAATTTCCTTGCATTCATCTGCAATAACAGGTTTTTCTTCATATTCTGGATATTCTGGATCGCCTCCAGGCTTAAGGACAGATCGCCTTTCTTTCGCTAGTTCTTCGGGGCTTAGTCCTAGATAGTGTCTTTCTTGATAAATTGACTGCTCAACACTTGCACGACCAATGCTATATACAGGTGCGATGAATTTGGCTATGCCTTGAATACTGTTTATTCTACCATGACGGACATCTTCAATAGCTTCAGTTGCTTCTATTGGAAAAACAATGAATGTTAATGCCATCTTTTCCCCCGTCTTCAGTCCGCTCATCATATGATTTGAAGCATTACCTAGTTTTGCTCCTACTTCCATTCCACTGAATGCTAACCTTGTTGCTCCTGAAATAACTTTTGCTATGCGTGAATTTCCCTCTGGATGTGATTCCAGACATTCAACGACTCCTGCAGATAAATCAGAGGCATCTAAAACTAATTGTAATCCTTTGCAAGCCATTGTCAATGTATTTACTACACTACTTAATCCACTCATAAGATCCCTCATGTTAAAAAAAAAACAACAGGATAATGAATTCCTTAATTTTTGAGAAATTTTATTTTTTATTTCTTGATGACTTGTGAACTTTAGGTGAGTGGATTTAACCTATTCACTAGAAGAGACATCATCCTACATCGGTTAATCAAATAGTCCATCCCCCCGTTCGATCTCTCTGCTTTTTATTCCTACACAGGCACTGCTGCCATATCTTTTCGTGAATATACTCTACCACCGTTGCCCAGAGAAAAATGTTAACAACTCCCACATACATCCTTGTATTAGTAGTAACTTAACATTAAAATATAAGCAGATGGTAATACCTTTTGGCATATTGCCAACGAAAAGCTTCCATCCTAAAGAAGCGGACTTCAGAAGAACCTCTTCCTTCTCAAACTAAGGCGATGCGCGAAGCATTTTCTGCTTGTGAAGTTTTATCATAACGATTCATCATTTGGGTTGAGGAATGGCCAGTTAAACGCAAAATTTCGCAATCTCGAACGCCTTGGCTTCTATAATGTGTGATTGTACTTGTGCCACAGGTTACCTATACGTAGGCACTTCCGCCAAATATCAAAGTTCTTGTTATCAAGGTTCTTGTGGTTTGAATGTCTCATTCCGGAGACATCAGATACTTTATTCATAGCTGCTTGGGTACAAAATCTAACTATGAGAGAATGTCCTCCATACTGCTTTTTTTGCTTTTCCATTAGGTAAGCATTAAGTTGATATGTATGCCCCGCTAGGACGAGGCGCTTCGTCTGTTCAGCAACAAACTGTAAGGCTCCCTTTCCATAGCTGTTAGGTTAATCGCCTGCCCTTATTGGATGGTTATCTATCCTTCTTTAAGTAAAATATTGAATTCGCTGAGGGTTTCTGGTATTCTTAACGCTGCTTTGGTTGCGTAACAGCTAGCAAAGAAAAACATTTTTATGAACAACTGTTAGTTATGATAATTCCGATAGATTATATATCTAGTTTGTTGGTAGATACACAAACATACACAAGAAAGGTATTATGAATATTGTAGGTTCCCTTTTAGGTATTTCTAATACGATTTTAAGAATTGCAAATACTACAAATGGGGTAGGTGCTCCCCGGTTGAACCCCACTGCAAGGAAAACCCTATTGAGCTTAGGTTATGCAGTTGGTAGTGCAGGTTTTTTCGCTGGCATTGCTACATATGCTCCCGCAACATTGGCAGGCCGTATCTTGTTGCTTAAAACTGGACTAATATTAACTTCTTTTTCTATCGCCTATGGTAAGTTGGCTCATGTAATACGGCTAGACAATCATGTAACTAACGCGGCAACAAAATTCAGTTTGGTGGCCTTATGCGCCTCTACCGTAACGACGCTAGCTGTGTCATATCTCATCTTGCCTGCTGCTTGCATAAATTGTGGATTAGCCCTTACCTTCCAAGCGGCATTAATCGGAGGAGCTTTAACTTTAGGAGTAGTTGGTTTAAGCTTTAGCAACATATATATTATAGATATGATTTTTAATTTGCACATAACTGAAGAACTTGACATGGTAGGTTACCAGTTCCCCCTCTAGTCCTTTCTCCTATTTGTTCCCTCAGGTCTTCTCATTTAGACTTTCTGGTGAAGTGACGGGGATTTCTTTTCCTTTCCCCCTCATTTTGGATTGTTTGAAGAAGGTTTGACATTTATCGAAATCAACTTTATCAACTGTAAGAGAAAGAACCCTATTTATCCGCTTGGCACCTTGGAGAAGCATTTTTACTATGAGAGCATCGCGCTTATTGGTCAACGCGTCAATCAGACGCATCCACTCAACAGGTGTTAGCGCTTCACTTTTTATAACGCTGCAAGTTACCCCAAAAGTTTAGGTAATAGCCAGAGAACCTTCTCTACATACTGAGTGGGGCACCTACTAAGAAAACAGGTTAGGGCTATATAGCAAGCGGCGCCTTTTTGATGTGGTCTAAAACGCCAACGTGATTTTTTTGGCTAAAAGCCTGCAAGGATACCTTCAGGTTATCAGATTCCAGTTGCTTAGCATTGTTATCCCACAACCCTAGCCTTTAACTATTAAAGGCGATAGGGTAGATAACCACTCAGATACGGCAGAGCTTAACAAAATGGAGCTTGTTTCTTCTTAGGACTACCGAACATACCCATTTGCTCAGGGATAAGGGTAAGCGCGTTCCATCACCCTCCGCAGAGTTTCGGAAACTCCGACAGGCAACTTCTTCCTCGCACATATTTCAACTACGGCAAGCCTTACTTGCTAGATCTGTTTTGGGAAATCACCACGGAAAGATGCTAACCCTCTTCAATTTATTTGGGGCGATCCCCTTTTTTAAAGGGGCCTGTAAGCTTCGATAAGCTGCCTGATATGCGTAATTGTGCCGGGTTGGTTGATCCACATTGCGATATCATTCGGTAAGTATACTCTGGTTTTTTCCTCTTTTGATCCTTTAGGTCGACCAGATCCTTGACGTTTTCCACCATGTCCTTTAGTCTTATTCTCCATCATAGGAGATAATCGATTCTGTAATCGATGCTTGATAAATTCCTTTAGATAAAGGGGGTAATTTTGAATAACCTCTTCCTCTGTATCGCCAGTATATTCAACAGGATATAGTGCATTAGAGAAAATCCAAGCCTTGAATTCTTTGCTAAACCAAGGTTTTATCTCACCCACTTCCTCTAAAGCTAGATTTAATTGTGTACCTATTTCTTTTTCTTCTTTGGCGGCCATGANNGTTTTCAAGAGTCCAGCCAACTAGTTTTACATAACGTAAATACAATTTCGTTTCGAGAGGCTTATAAACCATAGTCGATGCCCGGTTGATTTTATTGTACGTTTTTCGGGATATTTTTTCAAGATTATAGCCATTACACACTTGATTTTCAAGGATAAAAAAAGAAAAGTATTCTTGGGTGCCACCACCAAAACGTGCAGCGATCAAGACCTCTAAAGAATGCATTTAAAATTCTGTCACATACCAGCAAAATCCCGGGCCACCCTCAGACTGTCTTTCGCCTATGTGATTTTTAAGCTCAGCACTTAGATTTTTTGGCAGGTTAACGATGAGCAATCTTTCTTCTCCACTAGTTTTGATGTGTTGGAACTGAGCCTGACGCATATCAAAGTTCACCTTGTCAATTGTTCGGGCTAGAAATTCGCGTTCCCTGTAGCTGAGGTTAATCGCCTGCCCTTATCAGATGGTTATCTATCTTTCTCTAAGTAAAGCATTGAATTCGCTGAGGGTTTACAGTATGCTTAACGCTGTTTTGGTGACGTAACAGATAGCAAGGAACAATATTTTCATCAACGACTGTTAATTATGATAATCCACCGCTGTAGATAGATTATATAGCTAGTTTATTAGTAGACACACAAACGTACACAAGAAAGGTATTATGAGTATTGTAAATTCCCTTATGGGTGTTTCTGATATGATTTCAAGAATTACAGAGACTACAAATGGTGTATGTGCTCACCAGTTGAACCCCACTGCAAGGAAAGCCCTACTGAGCTTACGCTATGCAGTGAATAGTGCAATTTTTTTCGCTAGCGTTGCTACATATGCTCCCGCAACATT
>PLSG01000373.1 GCA_003164155.1 Parachlamydiaceae bacterium
GCAATACCGGTAATAGGAAATCCTCCAAGTCCTGTATTGGCTGCTTCAGCTCTCTCTGAAACTCCAAATCTTTAGGAATAAGGTCAGGACAACTATGGCATGGGTAGCTTTCAGTTATATTTTTAAAGGCATTTAAGCTACCAATGCGGAATGAACGGACAACAATGTCTCAAAAGACCCGCAACAATTGCAAATAAAGTAATGACAGCATCGCAAAGAGTCGACATCCTTTGTTTTCGTGTGGAAGATGTTGTTGAGGCGGCATCGTGTATTATCTGATTGCACGAGCCACTTGAAGTCCTGTGGACGACGTTTTAAGATTGGCGAGACAACAGGGCAAGCTAGTATTAAACCCCCAGGTCTCATATTTGTTTCTCTGCAATTGTTAAACAGCTAATAACCAAAAATGAGCTTTATTCACCTTTTCGGTCAAATTTCGGCCGAGCGAAACGCCCCAGAGGGTTCGGATTGCGACTAGGGCATAGCGACAGCTATTCCCGAGGAGCTAGACGCAGCAGATGGGGCGTTTCGCTCGGCCGAAATTTGACATTGCAGCAGTCAAACGATCTGTGATGTGTAGCGAAGGCGTACCACCAAGCTGCTAAAGGGCATTTTGGAATGCCCTTACTCAAACCACCCAAAGTTCACAAGCCATTAAAATTCTTTTTTAAATAAATCAAGGAATTCCTTATACTGCTTTTTTTTCCTTTAACAGGAGATCGTATGAGTGGATTAAGTAGTGTAGTAAATACATTGACAATGGCTTGCAAAGGATTGCAATTAGTTTTAGATGCCTCTGATTTATCTGCAGGAGTCGTTGAATTTCTGGAACCACATCCAGAGGGAAATTCACACATAGCAAAAGTTATTTCAGGAGCAACAAGGTTAGTATTCAGCGGCATGGAAGTAGGAGCAAAACTAGGTAATGCTTCAAACAAAACGATGAGCGGACTGAAGATAGGGGAAATGATCGCATTCTCAACAATCGTTGTACCAATGGAAGCAGCTGTAGCGATAGAGGATGTCAGTCATGGTAGAATAAACGGTATTCAAGGCATAGCCAAAGTCATCGCGCCGATAGCTAGCATTACTCGTGCAGGTGTTGAGCAGTCAATTTATCAAGAAAGACACTATCTAGGACTAAGCCCCGAAGAACTTGCGAAAGAAAGGCGATCTGTCCCTAAGCCTGGAACCAATCCTGAATATCCAGAATTTGAAGAAAAACCTGTTATTGTAGAAGAATGCAAGAAAAATTTAAGGAAATCAGAAAAGGCTTTTCCCTTTGTTTCCACAGTTGAATCCGCATTGCGTGCTAGTACGCTCAACAAGACTATTGACCTCTATCAACAATTAGCACTTCGCTTGCGTGCCCCATCTGTCCTACAGGATTCTAATGCTCTTTTGGCTGAAGATCCATTTGATTTGCTGCGACTCCGTACTATTCCTATAGAGCTCCATCATGATGTTGTTTTTAATCGATACAAATGCCCTTTAACTCATGTACCGGTTCGCGATCCTGTCGGAGATCCAACGTTAACTGATTCGCCAGGTCATTTAATGAGCCCTGTCTTTGAACGTCATGTCATGGTAAATTGGATAAGACAAAAAGGCTTCTCCCCAAATACAAGAAAACCGCTAGCCATACATCAACTTGTTCGAAAACCCCATTTGCGCGCATTAATTGATCATCGCTTACAGTTTCATTCTGATCGCCTGAGAGCCTTTGCTGCAATACCGGTAATAGGAAATCCTCCAAGTCCTGTATTGGCTGCTTCAGCCCTATCAACATCAATTGCTCCATCAACGGAACACATGTGTGCAGAATGGACATTAGATTCAAAACCTATATGCACTGCTGTTTATGCAGCTATAGGCCAAACTGAGCAAAAACCAATAGGTCTTTTACTTCCTCTTGTGGAAGTGGTTGTAAGTTACCTGAAAGCGAACAATGGTTGTATTTTTGGCGCAAGAGAATGGGAAACTCTTTTTGGTAAAGTAGGGCCGGCCCCAGTCCTTCCTCTTAACATTGAAAATATATGGCAAAGTCAATGTCTTGCTTTTCCAGGAAAAAAAGTGCACGAGACTCACATGCTTGTCTATATCCCTACAACAGTGGACGAGAAGATTCTTACCTTAAAAAGTCTTGGTGAGATTGCAAAACGCCATTTTTCAACAATTGATGCTGGTTATGGATACATTTGGGATCCTATTGTTGCTGAACTAGGAAATATGGCGATTGAGAAATCTTGTTGGGTGCTTATGACAAAAGATGTTCTTCCAGAAAGCAGAGGAAAAAACTATGCTAATCAACAAACCATGATGGATGCTCTTGCTAAAAAAGCTTTTGCCACCTACGAAATTCCTGGGACATTAGAAGCAGCCGTTTGTCTTTTGGCACAATATTTTGGCTCTCAAACTACTTCTAAAACACATGCATTTGGAGATAACCCATGGACCTCTACACACTGTCAAGAGAAAGTTCAAGGCGTTAACGTGGTTGTTGGGGGCTTCCATCCGGCCTTAGGCAACTTCATCCGCATCAAATATGGTAACCACCTCATTGGCGTTGCTGCCCTGCGGAGGTTCTAAAGTCATTTTGTGAAAACGAATATTTCCTAATAGTATAAATACAAATGGGAAACAATGCTGTTATAAAAAATGAGGTTAGACCCCTCGAACCGGCATTCAAGTACAGATCTAAACCACTTTAAGCTGCAATGGTTTTTGTAGTGAGCGTTAAGGGAAAAGGTGCAAAAGATTGCATCAGGTGATTGTTAAGGAGACCTTTCCATTGCTTCACTTGTCTTTGAAGCGTCCTTAATTGTCCCTCTTGAAATTGGCCTGGATATTTTTATTATGAGAAAGGAGAATATGGTTTTAGACTTCAAACGAGGCTGAGCGGTAAGCATTGACGTGATTTCTGTCCACACGTCCTCCAAATCATCCTTTTTTATTCGCCAGTTATGGCTGGTAACTTGTGTTGGACCATCATTTTTCAAATACTTCCGCGCTGTTTTAGGATCAATGCCTGCCTTAGCAGTTGCTGCATCTTGAATTGTTTTCCATTCGTTAATTATCTTAGATAATCTCCAATACTGTATTAGTGAAATCAAATGAACCTCCTTCTTAGAGGTTCAAAATAAATCTCATGGTTTCAGTGAAGGGAATTCTAATTGTCGTTCGATGGGAGGAATAATTGTCGCCAATTAGGCAGGTGTGCCTATGTAGGAATGAAAAGCAAAGAGATCGAACGGGGATGGGACTATTTGATTAACCGATGTAGGATGATCTCTCTTCTAGTGAATGGGGTTTAGGGCGCAAAGGAACAGAAAACCGGGTTAAGGATCTTCATTATTGCGCAGCGGTCTCAATTCCCCTCTAATGACAGCTTCTGGTACTACGAAGGAATAACGCCCTAACATATTGATGTGCTCGTAGATCAAAGGAGAGAGCCTTTCAACATCCTCATCGTTCACTTGAAATCCTTCTTGGCGAAGTTGTGCTAGAATAGCGTCTATATAGATCGTATTCCACAGCACAATAATATTGACTACCAGGCCTAACGCGCCAAGTTGATCCTCCTGTCCTTCTCGATACCTTTGATATAATTCGCCCCTTTTTCCATGAAAAACCACACGAGCAAGGCTATGGCGTCCTTCACCTCGATTAAGCTGCCTTAATGTGCTTCTGCGCTGATTTTCATTATCAATATAATTTAAAGTATGCAGAGTTTTTTCGATCCGACCAAATTCTGCCAATGCTTGTGCAATCCTGGTGGGCCTATCACCTACCTGTAATGTGCGCATGATACCTGTAGCAGGTACACGACCAAGCTTCAGTGAGCCTGCCAGACACAGTAAATCATCCCAATTCTGAGCAATTCGTTGCATGTTGATTTGTTGTCGAGCTATGGAATTGAATTCGCCATAGTCAGCTTTTTGGTCAATCCTCCAAAAGCGTGTTCCTCCTACATCAGCAAGTCGTGGGCTAAATCGATAACCAAGCAGCCGAAACAATCCGAAAATCACATCGCTGTATGCTCCAGTATCAGTCATTATCTTGATAGGTTGTAGCTCTGTCTGTTGATCCAGAACAACTGCGAGCAATACCAAACTATCGCGCAAAGTACCAGGAACTGTTATGGCGTTTAGACCACTAAATTGGTTTGAAATTAAATTGTACCAGGTCACGCCACGCTCGACACCAAAATATTTAGGATTTGGCCCTGCGTGGACGGTGCGAACGGGAACAACAAAACGCATACCATCGGCTGAAGCAACTTCTCCACCACCCCAGATCTGTGCAAGAGGAATCTGATTTTGCGCTGAAACTAGCAGGGCATTAGCAGCACTCAAAGTTTCATCACGGATGTAGTTTTGATTTACCCAGGATAAACGATCACGTTTGAGAGTAGGGATGTCGTTGCGCACAAGCGGTTCTATTCCAGTGTTGCATGCCTCTGCCAATAATACAGCACACAAGCTAGTCGTGAGGTCTTCAGCCCGAGATGTGCGTTCTGTGACGTGTGTGAATTCAGCATTAAATTTCGTGCGTGCAGCGATCTCTAAGAGGATTTCTGGTAGGTCAACTCGTGGTAGTTTTTCGGCAATTGCTTTACGCAATATTATCAAAGACGGTGGCTCTTCAAGTTTATCAAAAGGACTCAAAATTAGTTCGGTTTTGCCATCAACGATTTCAAATCTCACAGCAGGATTGTTGGGTAAACGCGCTATAACTGCGCGGTAGGTTTGATCCAGCTCATTTGTTAGAGCTTCCAGGACTGGCTGTGGATCAGCCAAAAGCTCGAGCGTGCGACAAATAACAGGACGAGTAGATTCCCATTCCGCACCAGCAAGTAAACCTGAACGCGGATCTGCATAACGCCAGCTAGGGTTTACAAATACATCTCTTTTTCGCAGAGCTGTATGCAGTTCGTCGAGCACACAAAAAACATAAGCACGATGATCAAGAGTGCCATCTCCACGCATAACATATCGTTGCCAAGATTTTTTAATGATTTCTCGCGGAGCTTCATGGATATGCTTAGCATGGTTTTCATTGGCTCGTAGCCAATCAAAAGCTGCTATAACTGGTTTGCCTACTGAATTGGAATTAAAACGAATTCCTTTCAAAAGATAAGGCAAGAAGCGACGGACACTGCGATAGTGTGCTTCCAGTTCATGAAAATACACATTATCTGGTGGTCTAACCAACTCATTAACTGATTTTGTTGCTTGTACAAGAACTTCGCGAGAAACCTTTGAAAACACTTTTGAATGTAGACTGCAATCAGATAACTCTGCATCCAAAAGAACTTGACAGGCTTTAGCTAGGAGTGTGGCTGCATGATCCAAATCCTTTAAAGTTCGAAGGCGTTGTTTTTTGTCCTCTTTCATTGCATTGCTAAACAAAGCTTGCAACAGCATGTCCAATACATCCAGTACATCATCATGCGCCTTTGCTTCTAGGCAATGAATAAAAGCTACTAGCGTTGCCAGACGACGTACAGGAGGTAGTCTGATAATTGCCGTGACCTTAGCTGTCGCTGCAAAGCGAGCGATAGAAGCCAAACGACTTTGCGGAATATGCGATACAGCTGGTAGTGAAATATCCAAATCTTGAATAGATTTAAGACGCAAAAGAGCGTGCACGAGTGATGGACCGCTCACTCTGACAGGTCCAGAGCGCAGTTTATCAAATAAAGAGCCACGACTTCCCTCCGGAATAGTCAGCAAATTCTCTAGACGTCCACGCTGTTCTTCAGTAATGCATCTCCCTAACATACGCCATAGGCGATTTTCGACTCGACTGCGGACTCGGGCAACTAGCCGTTCGAGGACGCTTATACCAGGCAAAAGAATTTTATGCGTCAGCAACCAACTCTTGGCGCGATCAAAGAGTACACTTGGTCGATCTGTTCCCGTCCAACACACACCATAAAGCCATCGAATAATGCGAAACCCAACTTTAGGATCTGTAATTTCATAGTAGCCATACTTCATACAGATTTCGGTCGCATGTTCCCAGCGCTGCTCTCCAGTACTATAATTCTGAAGACCGCTAAATTCTGTAATTTCTAACTGTTTGGCCAAGGTTTGCAAAACCAATCCAGGAACCTGTATGGGATCTTCAAGGAATGTACCTAAATAGCGAACAGTAGCTAGTTGAAGGGCAAACCCTAGTTTATTATGGTTTCCTCGGCGACGTGTAACCAATACACGATCATCGTCGCTGATATGAAAGAAACGTGAGAGTTCTTCTGGTGTAGGCAGCAGTGCGTACCGGCCATAGCTTTCACGTTGAACTACTGTCAGAAAACTCACCGGCATATAGAATCTCTTGTCACTTGTCACGAGTCTATCAATAGACCAAGCTCTAAAGATAGATGGTAGAATCATCTAAAAGCCTATCACTAAAATCACAATTGAAATATGATAGGCTCCCTATCATAACATCTAAACCCTTGTGATTGCAATGATCATTGGCTATGCACGAACTTCTACCGCAGACCAAATCGCCGGCTTCGAATCCCAGCTAAAAGAACTTCAGGCTGCCGGTTGTGAAAAAATCTTCCGTGAAAAGGCTTCCTCTGTTGCAGTTAGGATCCAACTCCAATCTGCTATCGAATTTGTTAGGGAAGGTGATTTATTAGTAATTACCAAGCTTGATAGACTGGCGCGATCGGTATCAGATTTGCTGATGATTATTCAAGATCTAGAGAAGAAGAAAGTAGGATTGCGTATTCTCAATCTTGGGATGGATACTCACACTCCTACAGGTAAGCTTATGCTGACAGTCTTAGGAGGAATTGCTCAGTTCGAGAGAGAAATCATGTTAGAACGTCAAAGAGAAGGAATAGCCAAAGCAAAGATTGAAGGCAAGTATAAAGGGCGCAAATCGATTACATTAGATCGTCAACAAGAAGTTAGACGTCTCATTGACGGTGGTATGACAAAAGCAAGTGTTGCAAAGCAACTTGAAATAGGTGAAGCAACTGTTTATAGAATTATCAGAAAACAAATAACAAGTCAGACCATAAAAAATGTCGGATGATCTAACTTGTTAATCGAAAACGTGAATTCTATTCAAGAATCAAGTAAAAGATAATTTCTTGCGACTCTCGTAATTCTATTCACATATCTGTATATCTTATCTTTTTCTGTTTCATCCGTTGTAATCCCATTGATCTCTTTTGTGAGTAATTCAGCTAAATTCTCGTATTTAGGTTTATTTCCATTGCAAAGGTATCCCATCTGCATGCATATATCGCTTATTTTTGATGTGAGGACTGCTTTGTATTTTAATACATCACAACAATATAATTGTGAATTAATCTCATCAGCTGCATAACCTCTACATCCTTCTATGGCTGATAAATCCTTGGTCTTTGAAAGAATACTTTCTTTTTTTTCTTCATCACGAATTAGAGTGGCGGGACTTGTGCCTGCTCCGCTGCCTACGACTGAGCTCATAATACCTCGTTGTTTTTATTTAACAGAATTCAAGTAATTTCACTACTAATACAAATTACTGTAACATGTAAGATGAATTATATGCGAGGTGGTATATTCAATTTACAAGCTTTTTTTGTAATCCGCCAAGCAGTGTTGAGACCTTAACCCGGTTTTCTGTTCCTTTGCGCCCTAGACCCCTGAATAGATTAAAATCCACTCACCTAAAATTCACAAGTCATCCAAAAATAAAATTTCTCAAAAATTAAGGAATTCATTATCCTGTTGTTTTTTTATTTAACAGGAGGTCATATGAGTGGATTGAGTAGTATAGTAAACACATTGACAATGGCTTGCAAAGGATTACAATTAGTTTTAGATGCCTCTGATTTATCTACAGGAGTCGTTGAATGTCTGGAAAACAATCCAGAGGGAAGTTTACCCATAGCAAAAGTTATTTCAGGAGCAACAAGGTTGGTATTTAGCGGCATGGAAGTAGGAGCAAAACTAGGTAATGCTTCAAATCAAACGATGAGCGGACTGAAGATAGGGGAAATGATAGCATTCTCAACAATCGTTGTACCAATGGAAGCAGCTGTAGCGATAGAGGATGTCAGTCATGGTAAAATAAACGGCATTCAATGCATAGCCAAAGTCATCGCACCTATGGTTAGCATTGGTCGTGCAGGTGTTGAGCAGTCAATTTATATAGAAAGACACTACCTAGGACTAAGCTCCGAAGAACTTGCGAAAGAAAGGCGATATGTCCCTAAGCCTGGAACCAATCCAGAAAAGCCAGAATTTGAAGAAAAACCTGTTATTGTAGATGAATGCAAGGAAAATTTAAGGAAATCAGAAAAAGCTTTCCCTCTTGTTTCCACAGTTGAATCGGCATTGCGTGCTAGCACGCTCAACAAGACTATTGCCCTCTATCAACAATTAGCACGAAGCTTGCTCAGACCTACACCAGAAGATCCATTTAATTTACTCCAATTCCGAGATATTCCTACAGAGCTTCATGATGATATTGTTTTTAATCGATACAAATGCCCCTTAACTTTAGCACCTGTTCGCGATCCTGTCGGAGATCCAACGCTAACTGATTCTGCGGGCCGTTTAACGAACTCTGTCTTTGAACGTCATGTCATGGTAACTTGGATAAGACAAAAAGGCACCTCTCCAAATACAAGAAAACGGCTAGCCATACATCAACTTGTTCAAAAACCCCATTTGCGCGCATTAATTGATCATCGCTTACAGTTTCATTCTGATCGACTGAGAGCCTTTGCGGCAATACCGGTAATAGGAAATCCTCCAAGTCCTGTATTGGCTGCTTCAGCTCTCGCTGAAACTCCAAATCTTTAGGAATAAGGTCAGGACAACTATGGCATGGGTAGCTTTCAGTTATATTTTTAAAGGTGTTCAAATTATTAGTTCGGGATACATAGCCTATAGTGTCTCAAAAGATCCAGCTGCAACAATTGCAAACAAAATAATGGCTACATTGCAGATAGCCTTTTCCGGAGCCCAAATAGGATGTCTTGCTATTCGCAATATTTCCTGGGTTTCTCCTGGATTTCGATTGGGAGCTTCCATAGCAACTGGAGCTTTGGACGTTACGCAAACAGGGGTTCGCATTTATTCTTCTATATCCGAAAAGGGAGAAAAATGGACAAACATAGATTCAGTTAAGGCAATTGCCCAAGGGGTAGGTATCCTTTGTTTTCGTGTCAGCGATGTTGCTGAGGCTGCACGTGGATTATCCTTTTACACGAACCACTTGGAGTCCTGTGAACGACTGTTAAAGATTGCCGAAACAACAAGGAATCTTGCTATGGGAACCTCAGGTCTCATATCCATTCATTCCTCTGTAATTGTGCAACAGCTCCTAACCAAACGTAAAGTAGAAAAAAAAATTTGCAAACAAAATTCTAAAGAAATTGCAGCTATAGTGCCGTTGCGTATAGGGACTGCAGCATCAGCTAGAGAGATTTTTAGAGAAAGAGATAGTAAGGAGGAAGCCGAGATCAAAACGACTGCTTCTACACCGTCCAAACAAGATCTAAGTGATGTCGAAGATCTGCTGCGTTTTGAAGAAAGACTCGGAGATCTGTCTCGAATCCCAGACTTCATTGCTGATGATCCTCTATTAGCCATTTACCGTTGCCCAATTGCTAAATGGCCTATCCGATTTGCGTTTCTTCCTAAACTATCTGACGAACAACTTTCCAAAAATCGATCGTTAGCAAAGCTAGCATATGATAAGGTAGAAGCTGAAAAATGGATCAAAGAACGTCCAAGAGAAGCTCCTCCTGGATGGCCTGTCTCATTGCTGCCATTACCTATGAAAAGTGGCTATTTTGTGACTAACTTATATAAGCAAGATGCAATCGATAGCACTCTAAAAATAATTATTAAAGAACTCAGAAAAGATTGTTTAGAAGCAGCGGCCAAGGAAAGTTTATCAAGTTCAAGTAGTTCGTCTAGTTCAAGCAATTCTATGGTCAGGGATGTTGCACAAAGATATAATTTGAAAAGACATGGGGTGTAAATGTCATTATGTTATCCTTAACAAAGGAGAGATGGATGGAGATACCTCTAAATCCGGGGTGGAAAAGCTATTCACATAGTCATGGCATTTACAGCAAAAAATAAGCTAATACTTGGGCAGTTGGCTACAGATGCGAAGTCAAATGAAATAACAGCTTTACCATTATTGTTGAATATGCTTGATATCCAAGGATCCACGATTACCATAGATGCAGCAGGATGCCAAAAGAATTTCGCTTACCCAAGTTGCTAGTCCATGCCGCCTATATCCGGTTCCTCCGGATTTAGGCGGCATGGACTAGCAACTTGGGTTAATANNTTTGAAAGGAAATCAAAGGAATTTATATGCTGGAGTATAGAGTTTTTTTGATCAGGCAATACGGCTAGATCCAGAGGAGGCGGAATGTGACCATTATGTTAGCGAAGAAAAAAGCAGAGACCGGCTGGAAAAGCGAGAGGTTTGGTGTATCCAAAAATTGAATTGGTTACCACAGAGAAAAGAATGGGTGGATTTGAACGCCTAGATCTGCATAAGAAGTACTCAGAGTATAAAAGGTAAGGCATCTATGGAAATGCGGTACTATATTTTGAGCGAAAAAACCAATGCTCAAAGTTATGAGGTGAAAATACGGTCCCACTGGAGTATCGAGAATAAAGTTCATTGGCAATTAGATGTTCTTATGGAGAAGATGAGAGCAAAATCCACGAAGACAATGAACCAGAAAATCTGTCTGTGTTGAAAAGGTTCCCCATGAATTTGCTAAAAGCTGACATGCAGGCAAATNNAAAATCTTCATGCAATTTCCCTGGTTCTATGATGACCACACCACTGGGTAATTTCAAAAAAACTAAATAAAAAGGATTCGCGATTAAATAAGCTATTTAAACCTACTTAACGAAACATGCTATACTAAAAACAAAACTAAATCATTCTACTACAGAATTACAGTATTACAAACAATATACTTCCGTGCGATTACTGCCATCATGGAATCTTATAATAAAAAGTCCTAACACTAGGTGAGTTAAAAAAAACTAAAATCAATAAATCTTTAGTATCGCTTTTTCAACTCATCAACAAGTACACTGTTAAGATGGAATTTGCATAATAGACACACGAAAGCTCCCACTGTTGAAAGATCGCCAATGGTTTCACTAGCGTACAACCACGGGATCATCCATTTTAATTTGAAAGTGTACTACGCAAGTTGCTAGTCCTTGTACGCTAAANNTTTAGCGTACAAGGACTAGCAACTTACATTACTAATTTGTTTCCCTAACCTACTTTTCCATTGTGTTGCTTTTTTTCCAACCACCATATCCCGTGATTGCGGGTTCCTGAGCTTCATTTAAAATGGAAACTGTGGCCTCCAAAAATGGGAATAACAACGATAACTTCCTTCTGAAGATACTCATTGCAAATCGGATGAAGAACTAGAGGAGGAAGAACTCTCAGAATTTGTAGAACCTATGAATGGTCCCTCAGCTGCCCCGTCTTTAGATAAGGGTTTATAGTGCTGTCGCAATTCCTTAAGCGCTACGATTACCTGATGATCAATATCAGATTGAACATATAGATTTTCCCATAAATTCTCTTTTTTAAAAAGGAGATGTTTTGGCCAACCTCTAGGAGCTTCATTAGGAGATTTTTCAAAAAGTAAATCAATGTGCCTCTTCTCATAGGCAATAGATGCCAAGGAACGATTTGCTTGAAGTTCATCTCCTGTTAATTTGGGTATTATGCAGTGACGAATTGGCTTTTGAGTGTCTGCATCTCGCTTATACCAAAACTTTCCGTTCCCATCCAAAAATGGTGGTATTTCATTCATTTCATTCCCTATTTCTTCTTCAGGCTTTTTCAGAAGTAATTCGATTAATCGATCCAATTCACGAGAGCTAGCATCCATCCATCGTTTGTGGGTTATATCTCCACTAGGACATAGCTCACAGCCCATTTCGTTCTCACGATCTTTAAGTTGTCTAAGTCTAAAGTGAATCAACCCTTCAATAATATATTGGCGGTTACTTCTTATCTGATACCAATGCATTGGTAAGGATGTAAGTGGCGATTTTGGTTTTAAATGCAACCATTGTGAGATTGCAGAGTGATTATACAGCTCTTTTGTTGCATGAGGATCTCCTACAGGTGTTAAAATGGGAGAATGATGAATTGCACATGTAAACTGCTGTAATATCAAATCACAATTCCATCGCTCAGGAATTGAAAGAATAGGTGGTTGATGAGATTTAAGGGAGCTGGTTTTAATCTTAAAGATAATAAGCATCCTGGTTAGGTAAGATGCTGTTACAAAAGATAGTAATGTTGTTACGCGAAACAGAAATGGTTCTTTAGATGAAACTTTTAAAAGCGAAATACATCCTCCCATTGCTATTCCAGCTATACCTTCTATATTATTANNTATTAAATTGAGCTAATATTCGACTACCGAGGGTAAGGGTTCCAGGGATTCTTTGAGCGGCTAATAAATGATCCCTGTTTCCTAGCCGTTTCCGTTGCCAAACCCGATAAATTAAAGTGAACGCTGTACCAAATGCGGCACCAGTTACTATAGGACGCATGATAGAAAATTCATTCATAAATAATACCTTTGTTAAGTTAAATAATTATTAGGTCATTTCAAATGATTTTTATGTTTTTCTTATCCATTTCCGTTTTTAAATCTTTTGGCTCTTTTCCTATTAATTTCAGCTCATCCTTAAAGTCTATAGAATGTTCCTTATCTAAGTCTTCAATGGATTTTAATAAAATACTGTCTATTGATTCTTGCGTGATGAATTCTTCTCTGATTATAATTTCTGTTGGAGGAGGGATCAACGGCCATAAAGCAGGAGGCCAACCCGGAGGTATCGTACTAGGTTTTTCAGCTAACCACTTAATTATTTCTTTTCTTTCGTATCTGACTCTTCTATAACTAGGTTCACTTTTTAAGAGATCCTGGGAAATATTAGGAACTACAATAAAACGAATAGGTTTTTTTGTAATACAGCAATTCCAATCCCAACAGCGTTCATTGATACTTATCAAATATGGTGGAATAATTTCTATTCCTTTTATAAAGTCAGCTACGTAATTTTCTACTAAAGCCACTCTATAGGTGCCGACTAGAATACACATTTCCATTACTGTTTCATTGTAATGTTGTTCAGGTGTCATTGGTTCAGCTGAAATAGGTAATGTAGTTGAAATAGATGGCCTACTCGAAATAGGTGGTCTACTCGAACTAGGCGATGTAGTTGAAATAGGTGGTCTACTCGAAATAGATGATGTAGTTGAAATAGGTGATGTAGTTGAAATAGGTGGTCTACTCGAAATAGGTGATGTAGTTGAAATAGATGGCCTACTCGAACTGGGTGATGAGCTACCAGTTTCTAAAGAAGTTAAAGGTGATCGCATTAGAGCGGCTATGCGGTCTTTGCGATTCTTTATTGCAGCTTGAGCCTGAGCATATAATCTTTGCATTGTTTTCTTCATAGCAGACGGATTACAGTACACTTCAAAATGCTTCCTAACAGTCGGGTGACAAGACACTGCATAACTTGCTTCTATCAAAAGGCCACTTCCGTCTACAACTTTTGATATTTCTTGTATTTCCTCACATTGTTTTTTATATATTTCGCAATCAGAACTTTTTTTTTTAATGTTAGCAATATCTCCGACGTGGAAAGCTACTTTACGAGAGCCTCCTACAACAGTCATAATAACGTCAACTTTTGTCCAATTCATCCTGTTTGTCTCGAAGTGAACTATACGTCCCGTTATAAACCGACTGCAATCAAGAGTAGCAGAAGTGCAAGCCAATCTAAGTTGCGTACTTGGCAGGACAGACTTGGACGATCTAGCATATAGATCACCTGACTGAGCCCCAATAAAGGCTAAATTCACGCCCGCGTTTAAGATATCACGATTTGTGCGGTTATTATTTAAAGCAACAGTTGTGACAACTGACGCAGCCTCGCATATAGTATAAATTTTTTGAAATTTATCCAATGCGTCTAAGGCAATGGTAAGAGAACTCATGTTTTTTCCTTTGTTATTCCTTAATTTTCTATCAAAATATTTCCAAGATTTCCGAAGCTACTGTACAGAAACATTTTTTCTGTTTTTTTCAAATTTTTATTTCTACTTCTAGTTTGGATTAGTAGCTGGTTAGCAATTAAGGATACCGACTCTTTGGGCAATTGCCTTAACTGCATTGCGCTCCGGAAAAAGCTCTTTGCGATGCTGCCATTACTTTATTTGCAATTGTTGCGGGTCTTTTGAGACATTGTAGTCCGTTCACTCCGCATTGGTAGCTTAAAAGCCTTTAAAAATATAACTGAAAGCTACCCATGCCATAGTTGTCCTGACCTTATTCCTAAAGATTTGGAGTTTCAGCGAGAGCTGAAGCAGCCAATACAGGACTTGGAGGATTTCCTATTACCGGTATTGCCGCAAAGGCTCTCAGGCGATCAGAATGAAACTGTAAGCGATGATCAATTAATGCGCGCAAATGGGGTTTTCGAACAAGTTGATGTATGGCTAGAGGTTTTCTTGTATTTGG
>PLSG01000433.1 GCA_003164155.1 Parachlamydiaceae bacterium
TGATATTGACCCATTTGCGATCGCTCAACCCCGGGGCTTTGGCGCGGCTAAACACATCAATTCTACCTTGACAGTGTACTAGTAGGGGCCATACCGATTGCCACTACTCGCACTAGTGATAAAAAAGCCGCTCTTCAAAATATGGGGGCTAAACATGTCGTAGTTACCCAAGAAGAAAACCTTTCAGCTCGATTGAATGAAATCACACAGAGCAAAGGGGCGCGTGTAGTTTTTGATCCAGTAGGTGGAAAAACAGTTTTGGATTTAGCCGATGGGATGGCCGTGGGAGGGATTCTTTTCCAGTATGGGGCGCTTAGTTCTGACCCTACACCTTTTCCTCTTATGGCCGCTTTAAGTAAATCGCTCACTATGCGCGGTTACGTGGTTTTTGAAATTGTAAGGGATCCTATCAGATGTGAAAAGGCAAAACAATTTATTCTCAAGGCTATGACGGCAGGGACATTGAAGCCCATTATCGCTAAAACTTTTCCTTTAGAAAAAATTGTACAGGCTCATCGTTATTTGGAATCTAATGCGCAAATAGGGAAGATCGTAGTAACTGTTTGAATGATTTTTAGGAATCCCACACGATTTCAAAATCGCGGTAATCGTCGTTATCCAAACAAGAATTTTTTACAGCCAAGACCTGCGATGAGAAAGCGCTACTCAGTGCCATCAATAGGAAAAAGGCCAGCTTCATACTTTGCACGACACGCTCCATTTCAGTATATACCATCACTTGCTGTAAGGGGCTTCAAAATTTTCTTTTCACAAGAAAACCAGAAAGCCCCTGCAAAGTAAGGAGAAAAGTAGCACATCAAGCTATTTATAGGCAATTTTTCGTTGTGCAGCGCCAAAAGAACATCTCAAGGTAAAAAAATCATAAAATCAAGCTATCTTAATATAAATTTAACGTTAGGCTCGCATGATACCGTTGAAAAACAAGTAAGAGAGGTAAATGCGCCTTAAATCTTGTGTACGATGAAATAAAAAATAACTTTTGATTGGGATGTAAAGATGATTATAGAACAAATGAGAAATTTAGTGAAAGCCGACTGGACACCTGCTGTCGTGGAAAGTGCTTATGATTCAAATGCGCTTGGACATACCGGACGCGCCAGAGCTAAGTTGGTGATTTTGGGTTCGGTGGCCTCACTAAAGGACGCTGTGACACATCTGGCCTTGGCTGTCGTTAACGCTACGCGCAGCTTTAACTTTACTTTCCAAAGCAGCAAAGCTGATTTCGTGGTAGACAAAAGGGGTAAAGTCATTATTGTTCAGTTTTTAAGAGGCCAGGCAAAAGAGAAAGCTTTTCAGCATGTCCAAAAAGCCAAAATGTTTGCCCTGAATTTTTTTTCGACAATTTTCCGCGGCCTAGTGTCTCCTCAAAGTCAGATGGCATATCTCAATTCAAACATGCCCTTTGCCTTGTCGGATAAGGTCAAAATCGCATTAAATGCTAAAAATGCACCGAAAGATGAAAACTAAAGCTACGCCAGATAAGCCAGAAGCTCAAAAATCTGAAAAACCAGTAGATGGCGCAGCAGAAAAAAAGACTAAAGTAGAGCAAAAATCTGCGGAAATGGTAGCTGCCCTAAAGTTTGCTCGAAACGAAGCTTTCCAAGCTGGCCATAAAGATAAAGACGACTGCATAAAAGGGTAAGCCCTACCGGGCCTTGTTTATCTTTTCGTCCGAAATTTTGACTGAAAAGCTGAACAAGGCCCTCTGAGGCCTTGTTCAGCTTTTCGGTCATGCGAATCTAGAAAATTTTAACACAAAGAAACACAAAAAGAACACAAAGGACACAAAGAGGAAAAGGAAATTTAAGAGCAAGGAGAGAATCTGTAAATTTTTTTCTGCTCCTTCTTTGTGTCCTTTGTGTTTAAAATTTTAAAATTCGCTGCACGAGAGAATGGCCTTTCTATTTTTCCTGTTTTTCCTCTCTTCTTTGCGGTCTTTGCGCTCTTTTGTGTTCCCTTTGCCTTGTTTTACTCTGCATTTTGCTTCAATAATGGACTTGGACGAGGAAGAGGCCTTGGGGAGGAGCCGCCCTGCCGGCACGCCGGCGGTCTTGGCTGGCAAAGATCTCTGCAATATCGTCGACTGGCCGTTTTTTCTGGGCAACTTCCAGCAGGGTCCCCACGATATTGCGCACCATCTTGTAGAGAAAGCCATCGCCTTCAAATTCCAGACGCAGCCCCCCCTCTTCCGGCACGATCTGCAGGCGCGTAATTGTCCTGATGGGATCGCGCGCGGCGCTGCCCTGCAGAGCGGAGTTGGCAAAGGCTGTGAAGTCGTGCGTGCCGAGAAACTGGGCGGCGGCTTTTTCCAGGAGGACGATGTCTAGGGGAGTGGGCAGATGATAGCTATAGAGGAGGCGAAAAGGCATTTGAATTTTGTCTAAGTACAAGTGATAGTGGTAGATTTTGCCGATAGCGCTGTATTGGCTGTGGAAATCCATGTCCACTTCTTCAGCTTTCAAGAGGCGGATATCGTGAGGCAATAGCCCATTTATGGAAACGAGGAAGCGGCGCAGGTCGATTTCACGGGATGTTTTGAAATGCGCGACTTGCCCGCTGGCGTGGACTCCCGCATCGGTGCGGCCGGATCCGATAATCTGCACAGCATCGCGCATGAAAATCTGCATAGCTTTTTGGATTACTTCCTGAATAGACAATCCATTGGGTTGGATCTGCCATCCCTTGTATTGCGTGCCATCGTAGGCAATGGTTAGTTTGTAGTTGTGTGACATAGGGGAATAAAGTGGAGGGCTAAAGTAAGGTCTTCTGGCGTAGTCACCTTGAGATTGGTGTAAGAGCCTTCGACAAGTTTAACGGGATGGTTAAGTAGCTCTACTAGAGATACATCGTCAGTCACCACGCTATTAGAGCGGTGCGCCAGGGCAAAACCCTCTCGCAGCAGTGAAAAACGCATGATTTGAGGCGTCTGAATTTCGTGCAAGGTAGAGCGATCTAAGGTTTGGCGGACAAATCCAGCCTGGTCGCTTTGTTTGATCGTATGTTTGACTGGAATGCTAGCCGTGGCAGCCCCATACTGTTCTGCCGCCTCGATTACTCGTCTTACCAGGGCAGGCGTGATGCAAGGACGCGCGGCATCGTGGATGCAAACTAAGGGTGTTTTTTCCCAAGAAGCTTGCAGTCCATTAAATACCGAATCTTGGCGCAGAACACCTGGCAGAGCATAAGCTAGGCGGATATGGCGACGAGCAGCGGGAAAAGTATCGGCGGTAAAAAGATGGCGGTAGTGTACGTCGCAGACTACGATAATTTCGGCTACTTCAGGCATCGCCATGAACAATTCAAAGCTGTAATGCGCCAAAGGCTTGTCCCCTAGCGGCAGGTATTGCTTGGGGGTGGCAGATCGCATGCGCGTGCCTTGCCCTCCAGCCAAGAGAATTACACTGATAGCGGTCATGGCGCATTCCCCAAAGGTTGAGTTGCGGGTTCAACTGCGGGTTCAACTGCGGGTTGAGCGTCGGCTTTGAGCGTCAGCAGCAGCACTTCGGGCATGGCAAACCAGCGGAAAGGGAGCGCTTCGCCGATGCCGGTGTTGACAAAAGCCCATTTTTTGCCTAAATTAAACAGTCCGCGCTTAAAGCGCATATTTTCTAAAACCGTGAAGCGCTTCCAGAACCAAGGTAGATTGACCTGTCCGCCATGTGTGTGGCCGCACAGCACTATATCGCCGGGATAGGGCATTAAGTGGGGCAGGGCATCGGGGTTGTGGCATAGAACAATGCCGCCATAGCGGGGATCGTACTTGGCAAAAGCTACTTTGGGCAGGCAGCGCCCCAGCATGTGTTCTCCTAAGCCGCATACATTGACAAAGCTGTCTGTTTGGCTATTAGAAGGACTATTTCTCAAGGGGACCTGCCTGGTTTCATTGTGCAGTAGCTGGAAGGGGGTTTGTGCCAGTAGCTCCTGCAGAGGGAGGTGCATGCCAATAGATAGAGCGGCAGGAGTGGTTGTGCCACTTGGCACGCAAGGCAAACGGAACAGGCGTCTCAAACCGCGCAAGAGTGGCACTTCCATATGGCCGAGACGGTCATATTCGCCTTTATCGTTAATCGAAACAAAGCTGTCGTAATCGTGATTTCCCAATACGGCATAGCATCCCATGGGTGCTGAAAAGGCGCACAGGAAGGCTTTTAGTTTTTCAGGGTCGGCGAGTTTGGCGGCGCAAAGGAAATCTCCAGAAAAAGCGATGATATGGGGTTTAAAAGCCTGTATTTTCCGGATTACTTTCTTGAGGAATTTAGGGGAGATCCCCTGGTAGAAGTGTAGATCGCTAAATTGGGCGATGCGCAGTTCAGGCATTGCAGGGGGTAACATTTTTAAGGGAAGGGTCAAGTTGCGCACAGCTAGCAAGCGCGGCTCGATAAAGCGCGGCCAGATGCCCACGATGGAAATGCAGCACCATAAGTCCCATAGCGCGTTGATGCAAAGGCTGGCAAAAGAGGATTTGGTTTTATGCGCTGGCATGGCACGTCTACGGCTGTTGTGATTGTTATCTATATTCTGTCTGCTGGCAGTATAACAGCGTAAATAAGACAATGCAATAGGTTTGTAGGTAAAGGGAACCTAAGAGACTAATACGTCGTTAAAATGGTATTTACAGATTTAGCCTGCGTGAAAGTTTTCCCGGCTTTTGCTAACTTCGTGGTTTTATTCACCATACAGCACGCCTTCAGCGTGCNNGCACGCTGAAGGCGTGCTGTATAGTGAATAAAATCGAAAGGTTAGCATGACAAGACTCTTAGGAGCTTTCGTGCAGGCCAAACCTATCCATTCCAACTTGACAGTGTACTAAACAAAGGCTGCCCGGTTAGTGCCGGGCTGAGATCAAGTCTCGACTAACGAGAACCCGCCAATTCAGGCTCTTTTAAGTGCTTGGCAACTTTGCTGGCCATTTTAAACATGTCGATCGCCTGTGAAGAGCCGAAAACTTTGGCTAATTTAGCGTCTGGCATAATGTTGCGCTTATTGGCGGGATCTTGCAGCTTATTCTTTTTGATGTAGTCCCATAATTTTTTGGTGACTTCTGTGCGGGGCATAGGACCTTTGCCCGTAACTTCTGCTAGCGTCTCGCTGATTTCCACAGGCCGCATAAAAGCAGAGTTCTTTTTTTCTTTATCTTTGGTGGTCATCGTCTCACTCCTTGTATGTTAAATGAGCATAGCTGCAACGTTATCGAATTTTTAGTCAATGAAAACAAGTTAGGCCATTGCCCTGAGAAAAATGGCTGGCCTTCAGCCTTGCGTACCCGTTTTCGCTGTCATAGCGTTTCTTTTATCTCTGTTAGCAATTTATAGTCAAAGCAAAAACGCCTTTTGCCCATTTTTTTGAGAGAGAAAGAGGCAGGAGTAATAGTTAGCTTGCGCATAAGATTCTTTTATGGCACCCTGACAAGAAATAAAACCCTGAGAAAAATATCTCCCCTTCTCGGATTAGAAAAGTCAGCTTTTATACTACATTTGGTCAGATCTCCCCGGTTTCTGGGGAGGAGAGCTGACCCGTTACGCAATATCACTGAGGATTTATGCTAGAAAAAGCCATAGAAAATGTTTTGGATGCGGACCCAGCTAATGAAGTGGAGCAGTCCATAAAAATGCTAGAACCCTTGGTTAAGTCTTTGGTGCTGTGCTCCACCTTGTTTGAAAAGATTGCGCATTTGAATGAAAATTCCCTAGTAAAAAATTTTATGCGCCATGCGCATAGCGTGCATAGCTTTTTCCAAGCCCATAATCCTGAATGCGAACTGGTGATTAAGTCCATTGTCGCCATGGGCCAAAGCTCGACCGTATTCCATTTTGATGATCAGAATTCAGAAGCGCCTTCTGAAATCTACCGCGAAGACATTCAAGTCGGGCTGTGCGAGTTGCTGCGCAGCTTGATCGAAGTGGAGCGCTTTTACGCCTATATGGGAGGTCTGGCGGGATATCATCTGGCAATTTTGCAGGCCATCGCCCAGCAGAACCAAAGTAAAGTTAGCAGCCAGACTTCTCAAAACCTTCAGGTAAATTCACCGCCCAATTGCCAGTCCGATGAGCAATATAGGCATCCCGATGGCGTGGACATCGCTAAAGAGACCTCAGAGATCAAACGCATGCTGGTGCAGGGCTTGAAATGCCTTCCCAGTATGGCAGAGATTTACCCTGTAGGCGGCGCAGGAGATCGACTGAGTCTTTGCGATGAAACCACAGGTGAGCCGCTGCCAGCTGCCTGTTTGCCTTTTTGTGGTAGAAGTCTTCTGTCTGGCCTGATTCGCGATTTGCAAGGGCGCGAGTATGTGTATTATAAGCTCTATGGCAGGCGTCTGACTACCCCCATAGCTATGATGACCTCAGCTGAAAAAGACAATCATAGGCACATCCTCGAAATTTGCGAGCAAGAGAAGTGGTATGGACGCTCCAAAGAAAGCTTTTGCTTTTTTAAACAGATTTTGGTGCCGGTGATCGCTAAAAACGGCCAGTGGCTGATGAAAGAGCCTTTGTCATTGAGCCTAAAGCCCGGAGGGCATGGCGTTATGTGGAAGCTGGCCAGCGACATGGGCATTTTTGCCTGGCTGGCTTCCCTCGGACGCTCTAAAGCAATTGTGCGCCAGATAAATAACCCTGTGGCTGGTCTTGACTACTCCTTATTGGCCTTTGCCGGCATTGGTTGTACGGGCTTTAAAGCCTTCGGCTTTGCCTCATGTCCTAGGCTTGTACTGGCTGCGGAAGGCATGCTCGTGCTGAACGAAAAAAAGCGCGCAGAGCGCTTTGTTTATTCCATCCGCAACATAGAATACACTGATTTTGCCTCAAAGGGCTTAAAAGATCTCCCTGCTGAGGCTGGCAGTCCTTTTTCTTCTTTTCCCGCGAACACCAATATTTTATTTGTGGATTTACCCACTATACAACAGGTGATCAAAACCTGTCCCATTCCAGGTTTACTCGTAAACATGAAAAGCAAGGTGTCCATTGCAGATAAACAGGAGGGGAGCAAAGAGATCGAAGCCGGCCGGCTTGAGTCTACCATGCAAAATATTTCAGATTACATCGTGGATGAATTCCCCCGCCCCTTGGTGAGTGGCCATTCAGAGTCGTCAGCTGGTGCGCATGCTCATTCTGTTTTGCGCACTTTTGTTACCTATAACGAACGGCGTAAAACCATTTCGACTACCAAAAATAGTTGCCGCGGAAATAATCTGACCGAAACGCCCGAAGGGGCCTTTTATGATCTGCTTTACAATATGCGCGATCTGTTGGTCAATAAATGCCAGATGGATCTCCCCGAATTAAATCCACCAGAGGCATATCTTCAGAATGGCCCCTCCTTTATAGCGCTGCTGCATCCAGCGCTAGGTCCTCTCTATGGCGTCATTGCCCAAAAAATCCGCGGGGGGGTGCTGACAGAGGGCTCAGAAATGCAATTGGAGATAGCCGAACTGTTTATGGACAATGTGCGCATCAGAGGCAGTTTATTAGTTTACGCAGATTATCCCATGGGCCTACACGATGAACAGGGAGTCCTTCAATATAGCAGCATTGCGGGGAAATGCTCTTTGATCAATGTCGAAGTCTCCAATAAGGGGATGGCACGCAAATCGGGACAACGCTATTGGCGCAATGGCTTTCCACGGCAAGAAGCTCTGACCATTCACCTTAGAGGCAGTGGAGAGTTCCACGCGGAAAATGTGTCGCTTACTGGAGGGCTAACTATAGAAGTTCCCGATGGAGAACGGGTGACAGCTAGGAATGAAGGTGGGCAGATTGTTTTTCGGACTGAGAAAATCACTACCCCTACGTGGTTTTGGAAATACACGCTCGACAAAGGGCAAGATATTGTGCTGAAGATGGAGGGTCTTTAGTTGCAGCCTAATTTAAAAGTCTCATCGAGCCAGTAAATTTTTTCCTGTTCCTGCTTTGCGTTCTTTGTGTCTTTGTGTGTTTCTTTGCGTTAAATTGTTTTTGATGCGGTGTACGAGGGAATGGACTAACCATTCCCTGAAACTGCAGATTATGCTGGCAGGAAACCTGCGCGCACTAAGGTGATTCCAAGTACAACAGAGCAGGCTACGGCGGCAATGGCATGCGCATAAGCGTAGAGGCGATGTCTTTCAGCCGGTGCGTTGTCTTGATTCTTGGAGGCGCTTTCGACAGATAGAATGCTGAAAAATGCGCTTCCAACTCCGCTCAGGGTGATTATGCCTACTGGTGTTTGAGCAAATGCTAAACCTTGAGCGCCCAATACTAATGCTTTCTGCCAAAGAGTCGTTGCTACCGTGCTAATCGCCACCCAGGCTGTACTTAGGAAGCTTGCCAAATTATTCGACAGCCATGTTACGCCTCTTCCTAACCATTGTACAGCAGTAGCGCCGGCCTTATAGATCGTGTTTAAAATTGTTATGCCAGCATCTTTGATTTTATCGAATGTGTTTGTTGTGGTACTCATATTTCTAAAATCTCCTCAGTTGGTTTTGACCGTACCCTAATGAGGCAGTAGCAAAAGTCCAAAAGGCTGACTTTTCGACTTTTGCAACTGCCTCATTAGGGTGCTTCCTCTATATAGGTTTCTGCTGCAATGTGTTTTCACTCTTGAGCAGAAACAAGATACATTTGGTGATTCTATAGAAATAAAAATTTTTTGCAAATAAAGATATAATTTTAATGCGCGAAGCCTCTCAAAATACTTCTAAGAAGTGTTTTTTTGTGAAAAATCGCATTCAGCGAACTGGTTTTAAGAGAGGGCAATCGGGCTTTTCGCGGGTAGTATAGGTACTGGCATTGCGGATAGTTTTTAGACTCTTCGCTTTGATGTAGCTCAAGATGCGGTTGGAAGGCTTTGAGCCTTTGATGATCACCGCCAGGCGGCGTTTATTTTCATGCCCAAGCAGTTGTCGGGCAATCGCCAGGCATTCGTCATAAGAGAGTTCCTTAGCTCCTTCAATGCGTTTAGCGCGCCAATTAAAGTCACCGTCGTAATCGAAGGCCAGTGTTTTTAATAGGAGGCCCATTTCACTGAGGCTGCTGGGCATTTTTTGCAGGGAAATAAGCATAGAATTTTTGATTTCATCAAACTGCTTTTCGGGCAAACCCTCGGTTTCTAAACCTTGCAGATAGGTGTCTATGACTAGTTCAAAGCGAGCTAGCAGATCGCGCCCATCATGGGAATCGGATTGCACGGCAAAAAGGGCAAACATGTGCCTTTCAGACTCCTCTATATTGTTGTCGACGATATAACCTGTTTGTTGCTTAGTTCTGAGGGAGTTGAAAAAGGGCACACCAATGGTATTTGAAATGATATGCAGGGCAGCACGCGCCTTAAATGAAAAAGATGCGTATTGTATGGCCAATTCTACGGCGTTGCCGGCGGCCTGGGCTTTTTGCTCGATGTAAAATGGCCCTTGTGCGCTGGGCAAGCAGGCGCGCGATTTTTTAGGTTGGTTGGCTTTGAGATACGGTTTGCGGCTGCTTAAGGCACTTTTAATCTGTTTCCATAATTCCAGTGTTTGACCTTCGGTCAAATTGCCGTACAGTAGACCTTGAGTAAATGTTTTGTCGAATAATTGGGCCGTAAAGTCGTTCCATGTCGCTAGATTGATGTTTTTGAGGGCGTGAGCTTCTTGATAATGGGTGGCAAATTTTCGGTAGAGTATGCTCTTAAGTGTTTCCTGGGCTTTCTTTAGAGGATCCTCTTTAGAGAAATTTTGATACTCCCGCCGCAGGGATTCTTTATAATATTCCAGCAGCTCTGCGCTGAGGTCAAAGTTTTTTAGTTGCTTGAGGACAGCTTGCAAAAGAATGGATGCTTTATCGTTATATCCTTCTATGGTGATGCCAAAGCCCTCTTCTGTCGTGTTCAAATGACATTTGATTCCGCCCAGGGATGCCAGATAGACGACTTGATTGAGATTTTCCGTGAGGTGTTTGATATACAGATCGCCGAGCACAACACTTTGGGCGTTGCCCGCATCAATGGAAGGGGTTTTAATCTCAATATTCCAGCTGATCTCCGGAGAATGATATATAGCATCAGGGGCGAAATAGATCGTGGCTTCAGGCAAATTGACGATAGCCTTAGGTTGAGGTAGCGACAGACTGGCTTCAGAGGATGAATCGATGGAGCCCTTATTTAGCAAAGTTAAGTTTTGAGGGATAAATGGATTAGGCTCCGGCAGGAATATGGCCGGATTTTCTTTTGCCGTTTCCCATACTTTCAGCACATCTGCAGATGGTTTTTGAATGGTGTAGGGCACTTTAAACCACTTTGCTTCGCGGTCATATTGTATTCCTGTTAACTGCTTGGGGGCCATGAGGATGATTTCAGTGTTTTGCGGTTTGAGGATGTCGAGAAACTGTTGAATGGCGGTGGGATTGTATTGTTGCACAATATTTGTGACCAGCGGAAAGGTCTCTAGCGGTTCGTAGTTGATTATTTTAATATAGTCTTCCACGCTTTCATAGGCTTTTTGAGCGGGGGGGTATTGATAGTTGATCTTTTGCATCTGCACGATTTCATCAAATAGATAGCGGGGCACGCCATGCTTCTTCAAATTGGCGATGGCCTGAAAGCATCTTTCTATAACGGTGTCTATTTCCTTAAGTCCTTTAGGGGTGAGTTCGAAATCTAAAGCAAATTCTGCGATTTTTGTCCCCATTACATCTTGGTCGACGCTTAGATTTTCAGCCAATTTTTCCTCGCGAAGCTGAGCCACCAGGCCGCCTTTGGCTTCATTACCCAAAACATAGCCTATCAAGGCCGCGGGGTTGCTTTGTTTTTCTTCTGCTATTGAGGGGGGGATTTCCCAACGCAGGCTGAGCGTGAAGATTTCTTGCAGCGGTTCGGCATAGATCACCTGACCTAAAACTTCCGGAGAGCGCATGGACAGGCCGTTGGCGTAAGGTTTTTGCCCTTTATTGGGGATTTGGCTAAAATCGCGGATGACGAGTTCCTTGAGCTGCTCTAGAGGCAGAGGGGAGAAGACCACCAGATGCATCAAGTTGGCGCTATAATGCTCCTTATACCACGCTTTAAGGACATTTTGAGAGATATGGGATAGCGTTTCGCGGTTGCCGATGTTAAAAGCGCTTTCGGGGTGTTTGGGATTAGCCACAGCTTTGTGTACGAATTCTCTGCGCCAATCATCGCTGTTGAGGTCTTTGGCATATTCTTGATCGACGGCCTGCATCTCGCGGCCTACACCAGAGGGATTAAACAAGGGTTCTTTGAAAAAATCTGAAAAGCGATCCAGTGCTTCATCAAAGGCGGCATTGTTAATGGAGAAAAGGAAGTTGGTTTTCGTCGCTTGGGTATAGGCATTGGTCATGCCTTCATGGTCTCCCACAAAGCTGTCGAAGGAGGATTCCTGCGGATATTTCACTGTCCCTAAAAATAGCATATGCTCCAAAAAGTGCGCCGTCCCAGGATAGTCTGGAGGATCTTGCCAACTGCCTGCATCGACGCTTAGGGCCGCGGCGGACTGCTGGGCGGAAGGGTCTGAAATAATGTATGCTTCTAGTCCGTTTGAAAGCCTTAGCTTCAAGATGCGTCTTTGCGCGACAGCTGGCGAGAGAAGGGGCAGGCTCATTGTGTCTTTGACAATTTCATAGGCAAGCGGATCGGCAAAAGATAGGCAGGGCAGCCCTATAGTTATGCAGAGGAATAAGCGCAGTAAAGTGATTTTCATAGCTTTCTCGCGAAGGGTGTATTTTTTGATGTACTCAAAATCTCTTATCCACTATAATCTGGTATTCTTTCAAGTATTGTTATCATGCGGCCATGGCGGAATTGGTAGACGCGCTAGATTCAGGTTCTAGTCGGGGCAACTCGGTGGATGTTCGAGTCATCTTGGCCGCAATTTTCATTCTTATTCACATCTATTTTATTCACCTTTTTAAGCATCGAATTTAAGAAAATTAAGTCCATCTTACCGATTGACGACCGTGTCTATCCCCTCATTTAGCGAATTTAAGAATTTTTACACAAAGAAATACACAAAGAACTCAAAGGCCACAAAGAGAAAGGGACAGTCAGTTTTTTCCTGTTCCTTCTTTGTGTCCTTTGCGTTCTTTGTGCGTTTCTTTGTGTTAAAAATTTAGAAATTCGATGAACTAGGGAATGGACTTTGCCATTTTAAACGTGCTTCAAAGCCAAAGTTATCAAAGCTCCCAAGTCCTCTTTTCCCAGATCAGAGTCCTTCATGGATTTCTTAATGGCTTTTTGGGCTGTCACCTGATTATAACCTAGGTTGATCAAGGCGTTCATAGCATCGTTGATCATTTGGGCTTGGGGATCTTTGGGCAGGGGCACAGCTGCATCGGCCATATGTGCCGGGATAAAGTGGTGCAGCTTGTCTTTAACCTCTATGATTAGCCTTTCGGCGGTTTTTTTGCCTATGCCCGGAACCTTGCAGATGGCCGATATGTCATTGCGGCTGATGGCTGTGTACAGATCGTGCATAGCCAGATGTCCTATAATGCTTAAAGCTGTCTTTGGGCCTATACCGGAGACTGCTATGAGGATTTCGAAAAGGTCCCTTTCCTCTATGCTGAGGAATCCATACATCGCCTGTAAGGACTCTCGGACGACAAAAGAAGTATGAAAAAGAACTTCTGCGCCAATGGCCGGGAGAGCGGCATAGATGCTGGCTGGGTAAAAGAGCTTGTAGCCCAGGCCTTGTACTTCTACGGTGGCGCTAATGGGTGACAGGTAGGTAAGAGTACCTCTGAGAGAAGCGTACATGGACTAATTCCTTATATTGTAACTAGATTTCAGATCCGCACTTTAACCCGCGCTGAATGGTATGTGTATGGCAAAGGGCCAAGGCAAGCGCATCGGCGGCATCTTCAGGGGGAAGGGATTTGAGCTTGAGCAGATTTTGCGTCATGCTCTGAACTTGGAATTTGCTGGCATGTCCTTTTCCCACCACAGCCATTTTGGCCTGGGTGGGGGCGTATTCAAAGACAGCCATATTTTTTCTTTTTGCGGCAGCTATGATTACACCGCGGGCCATACCCAATTTCAAAATGCTCTGGATGTTTTTTTTGGCATTGATGAATTGCGATTCCACCACGAGGACTTCAGGAGCATAGGTATTTATCAGATTCTCGATAGCATTGAAGATGATCAGATAGCGGTCGGTCAGTTTGTGTTTGGAAGGCGGCCGGATGCATCCGTAGTCTAAAGGCACATAGTTATTTCCTTCTAGCTTGATGATCCCGTACCCAGTGACAATAGTGCCGGGATCTATTCCCATGATAATACTGTTGGCATTCATTCGTCGAAGAGATTCCTTTTATAGCGCACAGAGGAGTGAGGAATGACGAACAGATCTTTTTGCGCCGCAAAATGTTCCGCTTTAAGCTCTGCGGAAACCGCATGCTGAGGGGGTGCAGCGGCAGAATTTTGCACAGGAGTGTTTCTTTCTAGACTGAAAGCTAGGCGTTGGGGAGTCGACAGAGGGGGTTCGGGAGGGTTAGAGAAATCATTCGCCTGATGAGATGCTTGGGGTTGATAGGCGGTATGTGCCGCAGGCAGTGTAAATATCTGAGGCAAGGGTTCGGCTATTTTTTCTCGGCCGATGGGAGGATGAGGTAAGGCTTGGGCTCCGATATTCATCAGGAAAGCTTGCATTTGGTGGTATTTGTCGGCTGCTGCTTTCCATTCTTTGGACTGAGCTTCGGTAGCTTTCCACTTTTCATACATATGATAGTATTTGTCTTCCCACTCTTGGGTCTGCACTAGGACGGCCGCAAGGGCCTCTTTATGTTCTTCTTGCCAGCTTTTTTCTCTCTGCTGGTACTGTTCGATTTGAGCCCGCAGCTCGGCTGCTTTGGTTTGGTTGGCCTGCAGATGGCTTTGCAAATCTGCCGCTTGGGTCCTTTGATCCTCGAGTTTTTCCTGTGCCAGGCTAGTTTCCATGACTTTTTTAGCTAAATGCTGCTGGGCAATCTTCAGCTGGGCTTCAGATTCCTCATAGTTTTTTTGCATCTGCAAGCAGAGCTCTTGAAATTTTTGTTTTTCGCGGCTAAGTTGTCCCAAGGCCTCAATTTTTTGCTGTAATTCTCCTTCCAGGCTGGCTTTATCTTGCCGCAAGGCCGCAGCTGTCTGGTTTGCCAGCAGTATTTGTTCACCGCTCGATTCGAGTTCTTCTTGTCTAGCTAAAATCATGGATTTAAGCTTTTCAAATTGCTGTCTGATGGCGGAAAGCTCTTCTAGGGCGGTGGATTTCTTTGCCTGTGTTTCGGCTAACTCTTGACTTAAGCGCAGGGCAATACTCGTGACATGGTTGAGACGGCAGCGCATCT
>PLSG01000475.1 GCA_003164155.1 Parachlamydiaceae bacterium
TTTTCTATCAAAATATCATGTCAAACCTTGTCATTAAATTTTAATTTTTCCTCACCTGCTACCACTCATTTTAAAGAGACAAAATTTGACACAGGGTAGCGGTGCATTTTACGCCTTAATTCAAACCCCTAGGCCCGGCCCCGATTACAGATTTAAACTCAAAAAAGTTAGGCAGTTATGCAGGCTCGGCCCCCATCATTTCATAATGCCATCCAGGCTGCCATTGCCACAGCTCTGAAGTAAGTTTTAGCAAAGAAACGTTATGATAAAGATGCTCAAGAGCATAGTAAATGGCTCTGTGACCAATAATCATGATATTTCCTTGTTTCAAATGCTCTTCATTAAATAGCTGGAACCTACAGACGACTTGTTCTAAACTTTCGCCACCAGGAAAAGGAAGCTGGATATAATTTTTTTTAAGACCTTCAATTTTTTCTACAGCCTCCCCATTCCATTCACCGTAGTTCCACTCACGTAATCTTCTGTCTTGTACAATTGGAATGGCTAGATGATCAAAGGCAAGTTTTGCTATTTGGTAAGAACGTTTAAGATCAGAAACATAGATAATCCTTAAGTTTTCTCCCTTATAGCGTTGGCCCAATTCCTTTGCTTGTTCGATTCCCTTTTCCGATAGGGGAGGATCTAGCCATCCAGAAGCTAGCTTTTTCTCATTGTCAATTGAAGTAGCATGTGATTCGAAAATGATTCTATTCATCGGTCCCTGATATTTTGGCATTATCAATCATAACACGTTGAATTTATACTTTGTCATTGAGGCAGGGCTTGTATAACTGCATAACTTTAGCATCGATATGGCCATCCTCTACAAACTCAAAAAAGTTACGCAGTTATGCAGGCTCGGCCCCGACACAATTCCCGGTAGTGTAAAATAAATTGTGTCTATAGAGAAATTCTTGTAAAAAGAAAGGCTATTGGTTTAATTTCGTCCAAAAAATAGCCTAAGCCGCCAGTTTTTCCTGAGCCCTCTTCGCGAGCCGCCTATGTTTTTTCCTGGGTCGCGGCAATTCCACCTTGTCTAATAGCCACGTAAACAGATCTCGAGGCTTCTGTTCAAAAAACCTTTCCGCTGCTGTTGTACCGTCTGCTCGTCTTATGAAAAAATTATGTAGTATGGTTAAGACCTTTAAGGTTTGCTCATTCATACGTCGGAAGGCATGAAATTTCAAGGATAACTGCCCATTTCTACCCTCTACACATGAACTAGATCTCTGAAAAACATGCGCGCACTCTAAAGCCTTGTTCTTCCATACTGCTTGCACACCTATGGTCATCTGTCCCCTCAGAACGTCTTTGGATAGTTCCTCTTCTAATCTATGCAGGGTTGCTCTTATGCTCTCTTTTTCTTTCTTTTTTTTGGTTCTTTGTAAGCAGAGCTTTAAGTATTCCATCGACACAAGCCTCTCGAATAATTTTCCACTCGACTCATCTAATCCCATAGATTTGATCGTCAACGCTAGGAAGGAAAAAAAAAACCAGCACTGCAATCATTGACTCTAGGGCTCCTTTAGACTTTTCCAATTTTTGCTTTTGCTTATCGGTACAATCTGCTTCTTTGGCTATCGTTTCAAGGGTTGCATAGGATTTCTCGAGTTTTGCCTTAACGATTTCTGGACTTTGCTTTTCCCCAGTATCTAGGCTGAAAGGGTGGTAGACATATGTTATACCCCTTCTCGCTTCTTGGGCTGTCCTGTATCGATTTTCAGTCACTTCTATTTTTTCTTGATTATCTTTCTCTTCTTTTTCTATTTCAATGAGTCGCTTACCCGCATTTATACCCCTCTTAGACAGTTCTTGAACTTCTTCTACACGCTTTAATTGATCTCCGAACTTTGTCAGCATTTCTTGCTTTTCTTTCTGCAGGTCTTCCTGTTTCTTTTTGACTTGCTGGACAGTCCTTGCCAAATGACTTGTAAGTCCTTTAGTGATTTCTTGTTGTATATGAAACAGATCCGATCCTTTCATCACGTTCAGGAGACTGGTGGCAAGCTTTGTTAAACCACCGGCTTCGTCTCCCACCAGTTGTTGGACAGTAACATTCAATCCTTTTAAGGCAGCTTGAGTGACTTTATACCAAGTATCCGCGTCTCGCTTTTCTTCAATCTGCTCTGCCAAGATAAATCCAGTAATTGGATCCATCAAAATGAGAGTCATCTCGTCCATGATAAAGTTTTCATCGAGAGCACCTGGGATATTTTTGTGAGGCATGCTTTGTGCAAGTCTCTCAGATTCTTCCTTTCCGAAAGTTATTATCTGTTTATTGAGCGTCTTACTGACTTTCTGCAATGCAGAAATAGAGGTTCCTACAAATGTGTTAATGCCAGCCATTTCGAAAAATTCATGAAGATCGGGTATCCCACTATTGCCATTCTGATGAAAAACCACGAAGGAGGCTATGCACATGTTATGCAACCAAGCTTGGCCAGAAGAGGATTCAAAAAACTCTACAACAACTGGATCTATCTTTTCTTCCAGTTGTTTCTTCCTATCTATCCAGTGCTGCAGGGTCGTTCGGGGAATCTCATATTTTTCGGCAAGCTCTCGCTGTGAATGATCCTTCGATTTATCAAGAATCTTGGCTTGTGTGGATCGGTCGATGGCGCGATATTCTCTAGGTTTTTTTTCTGTCGTCGATGATAATGGCTGCATGGCTTGTCAGTTGTTTTTTTTCGTGGTTGAAAAAAAGTTTACTGAACAAGCCTCTTTATTTAAATCTTTTTGTGAAAGTCATCCCCTCAAAAAAAGTCACGCACTTGGATGAATCCAATGAAGGATGGGACGGTCTAAACTACCGACTGGACGAAATTAAACCAATAGCCGCCAAAGCCATGCGTAAAGTCATAAGTATCGGACCCTCTGCCATCATGGCTACGCGGCCTTCTCTTCAAAGAAGTTTCAGCTCCAAGGATTTAAAAAGATAGAGACTGGCATTGAATTTATCGCTTGCTTAAAAATGAACATGCATTATAGAATATGCCCATTACTCTTTATGGGGCGTTAGCTCAGCTGGTAGAGCGCTACGATGGCATTGTAGAGGTCAACGGTTCGACTCCGTTACGCTCCATTTTATTTCAGGTTTATCTCCTTTCTATTTTTTTACCATTCCATACAGCTCCTTGTATCTTACTGTTCTTGTATCTTTCTACTTTATTTTCGTTTATCCATTTGTGAGCACGTTCCTGAAAGGCACAGCCTCACACACATCTTTTTGCTATCTTAATCCGTTGTTTAAAGCTCCTTTATCTTGTTTAACTATGTTGCAGATATGTTCAATTTTGTGGCTTTTCGAGCGCCCGTATGCGTTGGCTGCTGAGAAGCAGCTTTAACCTTTACAGGGTACGCATGTCTGTACAAGTTTTTAATAAAAATAAGGAGTGTAATTATGTCCCTGAATATATATCTGGGTGCGCAAGCAAGTCGTTTTAATCCCTCTATCGAGCATGCGTTGGTTTTGGCTAAGGCACGCATGGAAGGAGTGCTCAAGGGGCAGATGCATGTTGTGGTTGGGCGGTCCCAGATTTTCGATTCTTCTCTGAATGCTTTGTTGAGAAATTCCGGTCCCGAGCCTGTGCAGCCACCGAAAAGCTGGGGCGAACGCGAGGTGCATTTTGTGCCCAGAGCTGCTGGGCCCGAAAAATCAAAGGACTATTCGGCTCTAATTGCCGTTTCAAGTGCAGTTATTGGGCTTATCTTCGCTTTCTTTGTGGGTAAAGCCTATACTGCCTATAATAAGGCCGCTCGGGTTGCTGAGGAGACAGCTACTGAGTTTTCTGATTTTCGCACGGCTCCCTATCATGCTCTCCATGCGCAAAACAATGGCCATGCCGACTATTTGCAAGTTGCAAGCGTGCTGGCCAAACAGCAAAACTTATTTGCCAGTTCACGGCAATCTGCTGCAGTATCACTTGGTCTGCGTTCGGCGGCCTTTGGTGGGTCGGCCTTTGCCTTGTGGGGGTCTTTGGCGGCACTTCCCGCTTTAACTGCTCTCGGGATGGGAGGGGTATTTCTCAGCGGCAGCGGTATGTTGTTTAGGTGGGGATGCGATGCTGGCGATGAATCTATTTCTCTTCTTGCCAAAAAAATTCTAAAAGATATTCATTTGCTGACTCCGCGTTTGCCTGAATCTGCGTGTTCTGCGGGATTTCAACCAGGGTTGGTTGAGGTTTTGTCCTGCAGTAAACCTGGAGCCTCAGCGACCGTTGCTCAAGATCTGGTAAATGGCTATCCGAGAATGTATCCTAAATTGAATGTCAACTAACTTAAGGTTTTGAAAGGGGGGTAGGGATAAAAGAGCGGCTTAACAGCGTGCTAGATAAAACAAGCGAAGGTGAGATCACCTTCGCGTCTGTTAGGTAGAAACAGAAAACTAAACAAAGCTTAGTAAGAACCCATGCCAGCGCCTGAGCCACGGCGTTCGCGATTGCCTTGATATTCTCTTCTGCCTGTGCCCATGCCGCCGCCACTGGAGCGCTCTGGACGATCTTGACGCTCGTTAGCCAAGCTAACGCGTAGGTTGCGATCTTGCATAGGATAGTCATTTAATGCATCAATAGCTTTTTTAGCGCCAGCGTCATCCGCCATCTCTACAAAGCCGAAACCTCTGGATCTTCCTGTGTACTGGTCGGTAACAACTTTCGCTGAAATTACCTGGCCATGTGCTTCAAAAAGAGTTTTCAGTTCTTCAGCTGTTACCTTCCAAGGTAAATTGCCTACAAAAATTTTTTTCATAAAGGTCTCCTAATTTGGACAGTGTTTACAAACGCGACTTATACAACTATCGCGTTAAAAAGGCATATTTTTTTTGTAGCGGACGATTATTGACCCACTAATTACGTAAGGGAGTCAATAGAGGCTCTCGCTGGCAGGGTGTACTTAGGGGGAATTAGCTGAAAAGAAAATGCCATAAGCAAATCATTTGTGCTTGTCCATAACTTGGTCTTACAAGTTGGAATTTCCCACTACCTAGGCGTTTCCAATACGTGGACACTATCTAGGTTTGGTCTTATCGGCATTGATCAACGGGATGCGGTACAACGTACTGCAAAGCGTTTAGGCTATGCCGTATGCTGCACTATCCCTGTGTGGACAACATATAAAAAGACGTATTCATTAGCTTAGAGCTCTACCTCAACAATTAAATAACCTGTAAGCATATTAAAACACATTCGAGGATTAAATAGCGAGAGATTTTTTTATGGAGCTTTATTTCACTGTGTGCTAACGTGCTCTCAAAGTGATGGATAGAGAGGTGAATGCACCTTATTTTACACTCCTTTTTGTGCAGGTTAGCGAAAATATCTGGAATGGATGTTAGACAATGACGTTGAAAGTTACAGCTTATGGTCTTTCGGATGTGGGTCTGGTAAGGCAAAATAACGAGGATGTGTGGAGCGCATTGCCCAATGATCGCTTTTATGTCCTGGCCGATGGGATGGGAGGGCATAAAGCCGGAGAAGTGGCTGCGCGAGAAACCGTCAATGAACTTTGTAAAATTATTCATAGCAGGCTCGGTTCCCACGTCACCAAAAAAAATTGCCGCGAGGCGACCTTGATCTTGCGCAAAGCTATTTCTCAGGTCAATACTATTATTTATGAGTTAAGCCGTACCGACGATATGCTGCAGGGAATGGGTACCACGCTGTGTTGCATGTACGTGCACGAGGCGGGCGTAGTCTATGCCCACGTAGGGGACAGCCGCATTTATCTGCTGCAAAATCAGAAACTCAGCCAGCTTACCAGAGATCACTCTTTGCTAAGAGACCTGTTGGAATTGGAAAAGCTCAGCGAACAGCAGGCTGCCGATTTTATTTATAAAAACATCATCACCAAAGCCATCGGCACCGAACCGCTTGTCGAACCAGATATCGGCATGGTGCAAGCCGTTAAAGGCGACATCTTTTTGATGTGCACGGATGGCTTGTCCGACTTGCTTATGCAAAGCGAGATTGAGGAATTCATGAATCAATCTTCAGAGGTGCATGAGATTGCCCAAAACTTGGTTTCCAGAGCTAAGGAGAAAGGGGGCTTTGACAATATCACGGTTGTCGTGGTTAAACTCGAATAATTCCACCATGTCAAAAATCTATTTAGATAATAATGCCAGCACACCAGTAGATCAGCAAGTCTTGCAGGCCGTCATCCAGAGCCTGTCTCAGCACATGGGCAACCCTTCCAGCATTCACTCTTTTGGTAGGGAAACTCGCCAAGGCATTACGCGTGCACGCTCTCAGGTAGCTGATTTTTTAGGGGTGAAAGCGCGCGAAATCGTTTTTACTTCCGGGGGCACTGAGGCGGTCAATGCGGCAATTCGCGGCTTTTGCCAGGCTGCTATTCAGGGCCATAGCTCCGAACTTTCTCAAAAAGGCTCCTTGATGCATTCACCTGGGCATTTAAGTGGATGCTCCCCTGGGCATATCATCACCACCGATCTTGAACATGCCTGCATGTATCAAACCCTGAAGGAAATGCAGCGCTGTGGCTGGGAGGTGACTTTCTTGTCGGCAGGGCTGTGGGGGGCGGCTACTCCTCAGGCCATTAAACAGGCCTTACAGCCCAACACCCGGCTCATCGCTTTAACTGCCGTAAATAGCGAGACAGGGGTGAAAACTGATATAGATGAGATTGCGCTCATCGCCTTGCATGCCCAAGTGCCTTTTGTGGTCGATGGGGTAGCGTTACTGGGCAAGGAAGCCTTTATTATCCCCAAAGGCGTCAGCGCGATGTGCTTTAGTGGTCACAAATTGCATGCCCCCAAGGGCATTGGGGCGGCTTTCATCCGCCAGACAATGAGAGTGGCTCCCCTGATCACAGGTGGCGAGCAAGAACTTGGGCGCAGGGCCGGTACGGAGAATGTGTCGGGAATAATGGGCTTTGCCATGGCCATCGACATATTAACCAGCGCCCTTCCCTCGGCCTCTCAAAAAATGGCCATGCTCAGAGATCGCTTTGAACAAGGCATTTTGGGGGCTTTGCCTGAGGTTTGGGTGAATGGGCAAGGGGCTCGGGTGGTAAACACCTCAAATTTGGCTTTTTCCGGCATCGATGGCGAGTCTTTGTTAATGCTTTTGGATAGCTCAGGCGTTGCGGCAAGTCATGGTTCAGCTTGTTCTTCGGGCGCTTTGGAGCCCTCGCGCGTTTTATTGAACATGGGGTTGCCTATGGAGCTGGCCAGAGCCTCGCTGCGTTTTTCTTTTAGCCGCATGAACACAGTCGATGAAATCGATCGGGCTGTCTTGATTGTCGTGAAAATTGTAAGGCAGCTGCGCGAAATGCGCAAAAAGGGCTTGACAGCTATTTAAGGATGTTATACCAAAGAAGGTGGGTAAATTTTAAATGGATCAAACCAAAGAGGTTGTTATGAGTGAGCGATTAGGGGGAACTACCATCAAGGGTAAGCCTTTAACTTTAGTGGGCCCAGAAATACATGTGGGTGAGCCTGTTCCAGATATTGAAGTTTTAGATAATAATTTCTTACCCGTAAAGCTTTCTGCTTTTAAGGGCAAGGTTTGCGTTATTTCCACGGTCTATTCGCTGGAAACTCCTGTGTGCGACAAGCAGACACATCAATTCAACGAGGGAATTGGAAAATTAGGTCCCAATGCCATCGTTCTGACGGTTAGCATGGATCTGCCATTTGCCCAAAAAAGATGGTGCGGGGCAGCTGCGCAGGTATGCACGCTTTCAGATTATAAAGATGCGAACTTTGGACGTGCCTTTGGCGTACTTATCAAGGAATCGCGCATGCTGGCCAGAGCCGTTTTCGTGGTGGATAAGAAAGGCATTGTGCGCTATGTCCAGTATGTCAAAGAGTTAACTGATCATCCTGACTACGACAAGGCCTTAAGTGCCGTGGAAAAGCTGCTCAAAGAATAAGCCCAACTTAACCTAAGTTACAGCTCACTTCAATAGACTAATGCCCTCTTCCATTCCCTTGGCGAGAGGGTAGAGTATTCTTTTTCCATACTTTTCTCATTTAAT
>PLSG01000449.1:0-13404 GCA_003164155.1 Parachlamydiaceae bacterium
ATTTGCTGCAAAATTTTACTCAGGGCTGAATCTAAAGCCGGGCAGATGTCGTCCAATATTTCTACCACGGTGACTTCAGAACCCAATCGACTGTATACGGAGGCCAGCTCTACCCCAATGACGCCAGCCCCAATCACTAGGAGTTTTTTGGGAACTTGCTTTAAGCTCAGCGCACCGGTGGAAGAAAGCACGATCTTCTCATCGAATGGCAAGAAAGGCAAGGCGATGGGCTCTGAACCTGTGGCAATGATAAAGTTATCGGCTTCAATCGAGGTGAGTACGCCGTTATCGCCATTGCTTTTCACTTCCACTTTACCTGGCGAAACAAAGCGGGCAGAGCCCTCGACACGCGCGATGCGATTTTTTTTGATCAGACCAGCCACCCCGCCGGTCAAGCTGTTGACCACTTCGGTTTTGCGGCGCATCATCTGCGTAAAATTACAGCTCAAGGCCTTGCATTCGATGCCGTGTTGCTTGCCTTCTTTGATCAAAAAGGCAAAGTGTTCTGTGGACTGCAGCAGCGCTTTGGAAGGTATGCACCCCTCATTTAAGCAGGTGCCCCCCAAGGTCTTTCTGCGATCGATACAGACGACTTTTAAGCCCAGCTGGGCGGCGCGTATCGCCGCTACATAACCGCCTGGCCCGCCGCCAATTACGGCTACATCATACTTCTTTGTCATACTTTGAAAATCCTAAATAAAATGTAACTATAATTCTAGAATAAGGCGAGAAGGGTCTTCCAAGCAGTTTTTCACGTGAACTAGAAAACTGACCGCCTCTTTTCCATCGACAATGCGATGATCATAACTCAAAGCTAAATACATCATGGGCCGAATGACAATTTGATCGTCGACGACCATAGCGCGCTTGGTGATTTTGTGCATGCCTAAAATGGCGCATTGCGGCGGGTTGATGATGGGAGTGGAAAGCATAGAGCCATAGATCCCCCCATTGGTAATTGAAAATCCCCCTCCTTGAAGATCGTCGGCAGTTAAAAAGCCTTCGCGGGCTTTCAGCGCATATTTTTCGATGGCCGATTCAATGCCGGCAAAAGAAAGCTGATCGCAATAGCGCACGACCGGCACAAAAAGGCCCTTTTCGGTGCCTACGGCGATGCCTATATGGTAGTACTCGCGGTGGACAACATCGTCTCCGTCAATATACGAATTCACCGCGGGGAAGGCCTGCAAGGCACTCAGCGATGCTTTGACAAAGAAGGACATGAAGCCCAACTTTGCGCCATGTTTTTTGGCAAAAGATTCTTTGTATTTTTCTCTCAAAGCCATAATTTGGGTCATATCCACTTCGTTGAACGTGGTGAGCATGGCCGTGGTCTTTTGCGCCTCTACCAAGCGAGAGGCGATCACCTTGCGAATCCTGGACATTTTTTTGCGCGTTTCCATAGGAGCCTCCCCAGAAGTTCTCGCAGGAATTGCCGAGGGAATTTCTGATGAAATTTCAGAGAGGATGGCAGTATGCTCTTCCATGGAATTTTCAGGAATGGGCTCTTGATTGGCCTTAGAAGTTGGCGAAGCATAGTCTTCACGCGCCGCACTGCCGCTTGGCGCCGCCGAGGCCGTGAAAGGCGCCGCAAATGTGTGATTGGCTGGCGGAAGGGTTCCTGGAACAGTTTTGCGTATATCGGCGATAAAGGACTCCTTAGTCTTGCGCACAAGCCCCCCCTGAGTTTGAACCACAGGCAGCTCTTCTCTTTGAACAAGAGGGGCAGCTTTGTTGTGCTTTAGAGCCTCGGCCGATTTGGATTCAGCCCCGCGCAACTCTTTTTCCTTAGCCTCTCTTTCTTTTGAGAGGGGCACAGATTTAGCCTCTTTGGAGTCTTTGAGCTCTTTGGAAACCGACGAGGCAGGCGCTGATTCGATAAAACCGATCACCTGTCCTATTTTCACTTTCTCATCGACGGCCACATTCAGCGTAAAGACACCAGCTTGGGCAGCATACAAAACTTGATTGACCTTGTCAGTTTCCAGCTCCAGCAACTCGTCATCGACTTTCACCAAAGAACCTGTAGGTTTAAGAATGGTACCTACAGCAGCTTCGGTGATAGACTCTCCCATGCGTGGAACTTTAACTTCAACTTTCATATTTCACCTATTTTCTCCACTATTTTTCAAATAAAGCCTGGATGATCTCCGCATGCTCTTTTTTATGCAAGGCATATGAGCCAACAGCTGGGGACGCGCTGCGTTTGCGGCCAATATACTTCAACTCCACACTCTTTGGCAATATTTCGCGCAGAGCCGGCATAATAAAATCCCAAGCCCCCATGTTACTCGGCTCTTCTTGCACCCAATACAGATCCTTAAATCCCTTATACTTATCGAAGAGCGCTTTGATTTTCTCCAAATGCAGTGGATAAAGCTGTTCGATGCGCACAAAGGCCACATCTTCGACTTTCAATTGGCTGCGCATAGCCAGCAACTCATAGTAGATATGTCCGCTGCAGAGGACCAGGCGCTTAGGTTTTTTTGGGGCGAAGGGATCATCCAGAACCTCTTGAAAAGAGCCCTTGGTAAAGTCAGCGATCGCATTGACGCAGGCAGGATGGCGCAATAGTCCTTTAGGGGTAAAAACGATAAGGGGTTTGCGCAAGGTGTGCAGGCATTGCCGGCGCAGCAGATGAAACAGCTGGGCAGGCGTTGAGGGATTGGCGATCCACATGTTATTATTTCCGGCTAAAGCCAAAAAACGCTCCATGCGGCCCGAAGAATGCTCCGGCCCCTGCCCTTCGTAGGCGTGCGGCAAAAGCAGCACCAAGGCAGATTTGCGCCCCCATTTTTGTTCCGCGCTGGCGATATACTGATCGATGACTACTTGCGCCCCGTTGGCAAAATCGCCAAATTGAGCTTCCCATATAACCAACGATTCGGGACTGGCGGTTGAATAGCCAAATTCAAAAGCCAGCACGGCGTATTCAGAAAGCAATGAGTTATAGATATCAAAGCGGCCAAGCGGCCTTTTGCCTTGCCCTTGCAGATTCGCGAGGGGGCAATAGTTTTGTGCCTTCAATTGGTCTACCCAGACCGCGTGTCGATGGCTGAAAGTACCGCGGCAGCAATCTTGACCGGAGATACGCACGTGAATGCCTTGGGATACCAAGCTGCTGTAAGCCAATAACTCGGACATCCCCCAATCCACCTTGCGCGCCTCGGGTGCAGCATTGACCATTTCAAGGCGCTCTTCTAATACTTTGTGCAGTTTGGGATGTATCGAAAATCCTTCCGGAACAGAACAGGTCAGATGAGCCAACGTCTGCAGCTCCTGCACATGCACGCCGGTCTCGACAGGTTGAAATATGCGCGCGGCTGCTTGGGAGCTAGCCTCCGAGACAATTCCTGGAGAAGCAGGCTGCATGGCGACTCCATCGCCGCTGGATTGTTTATCCGCCGAGGATGCGGAAGACTGGGAGCTTTTGACGTTTTGCATGGCAGCTTGCAGGGCGGCTTTGAAATCCACTTCTAAAGCTTCGGCTATGGATTTTTCGACCACTCCTTGACAGATCAGGTCATCGCGGTAGAGTTCGCGTATGGGGCGTTTCTTCCGAATGATTTGGTATTCCAAAGGCTGCGTATAAGCTGGCTCATCAGTTTCGTTATGCCCGTATTTGCGGTAGCAGTTGATATCTATGAATACATCGCAATGAAACTGCTGCCGGATCTGCATAGCTAGATGCGCCGCATACACACACCCTTCGGGATCTTCTGCATTGACGTGAAAGACGGGAGCTCCAAAAGTACTGGCAATAGCTGTGCAATACAGGGTGGAGCGCGATTCAACCGGCAGCGAAGTGAACCCGATCTGATTGTTGATCACCACGTGTACGGTGCCCCCCGTAGAATAACCCTCGAGGCGATGCATCTGCAGCGCCTCATAAACCACCCCCTGACCTGCTATGGAAGCATCTCCATGCACTATAAAAGGGGCCACTTCCCTACCGGCTATGTCGCCGCGCATGATCTGCCTGGCGCGCACCTGTCCTTCCACTACGGGATAGACAGATTCCAGATGGCTCGGATTAGGGGCCACGGCAATCCGCACCCTTTTTCCCTGCAAGGTGGTGATTTCCGATGAAAAGCCTTTGTGGTATTTGACGTCGCCGCTGCCTTCGAAAGAATCGGGGATGTATCCCTCTTCGAATTCCGAAAAGACATCCGCATAGGACTTGTTGAGTATATTGGCTAGCACGTTGAGCCTGCCGCGATGGGCCATCCCCAGGACAAATTCCGCTACTCCCAGCTGCGAGCCCAGCTCTATCAAAGCGGCTAAAATGGGGATTAAAGTCTCCCCGCCTTCCAAAGAAAAGCGCTTCTGCCCCACATACTTGGTATGCAAAAACATCTCGAAAAGCTCAGATTTATTGAGGTATTTTAAAATCAGCTGTTTTTGCTCAATGGATAGCTGGCGGCTGCTGGAGTCATTTTCGAGTTTGACTTGCAGCCATTTTCCCAAAGCGGGACTGCAAATGCCTATGTACTCCACGCCCATTTTGGCGCAGTAAATTCCCTTGAGCTTCGCGATGATCTGTCCAAGGGTTGCCACCTTGGAAGCTGCAGAGCCTCCGCACAGCCCGAAGGAATAAAAGCTCTGCTCCAGGTCCGTTTGAGCAAGGCCATGGGCGGACAGTTTTAGCTGCAGAGGCTCTACGGCCGCATGCGTAGCTATGGGGTTAATTTCGGCCGCGAGGTGGCCGTAGGTGCGATAAGCTTGAATGAGGCTTAAAATCCGCCAGTCGGCCGCTGCGGCTATAGGCTGTGAAGCGGCTGGCCGAACGGCTAAACTGCCAGCCGGCAGATCAATGCTCTCGCGCTCAAGCTCATCAAAAAAGGTGCGCCACGAAGAATCTACACTGGCCGGATTTGCCAGATAACTTGCATATAACTCTTCACAGATAGCCACATTGCTCATGGCAACGCCCTTGAATGCATCCAGCGGCATAGTTTCTCCCTTTCTCATGGTTTCAGGCCAGACCCCTATGCCATTGAATTGAAATTATTTTCTGTCTTTTCCTATGCCCCAGAGGGCATAGGCATCAATCTAAGAAAATCGTTACCACCCTACAAATCACGAGGAAGATTTTATTTGGAAAAGCACGTTAGCTCAAACAAAAGAGGATTGCTCTTTTCCGGGAGCCCGCCTCGGGCGACTCAACGAAGCCCACAGTGACCGCAGCCACGAGTCCTCGAGGGGCGTAGGGAACTGTGGGATATAGAGATAGCATTCAGAGCCCAATAGAGGCAGTTGCATAAGTCCAAAAAAAGCAGACTTTTGAGAGATTTTTTGTGCGAAGCTACAAAACATAAAAACGGTAAATTCCTAAGTATTACCTTTTTATGTTTTCTAGCTTCCCGCGAAAAAGATCCAAAAGGCTGCCTTTTCGACTTTTGCAACTGCCTCAATAGGGCGACTGAAAAAATACGACACGTTATAGACTTAACCTTGTTTTATTCCCTAAGAAACTATTTTTTGACAGGCAAAAAAATAGTCATAGGGGCTGCATGGCGAAGGCGTCGGATTTTTTCAGTCGTCCTACCGGACTCTAGGAACTTTTTTTTAACTGACCCACAGTTCCCTACGCCCCTCGATGACTCAGGGCTACGGTCACTGTGGGCTTCGTTAAGTCGCCCGAGGCGGGCTCCCGGAAATGATCAATCCCTTTTTTGTTTGAGCTAAAACATTTTTTCCCTCAATAATATCTCCTTAGTATTTTGTGGGATCGCTTTTCCACGATATTTTCAGGTTGATGCCCCCCTCCGGGATTTAGGAAAAGCAATCATAATTTTAATTCAAAGGAATAGCCAAATCGATGTGAAATTAAACGATTTTGCCCTGCAGTACAAGAAGAAAATCATCCTACCTCAAATATAGATGCTTAGTTTACACTCAAAAATCCGAAACAAATCCTAAATGCTATGATCACAAGAAAGAAATATTATGCTTTGGCCGCTATATGCCTGTGTGCTTTTCATCCTAAATGCTTGCGCCTCGCCGGAGGCTCCAAATACCACTCTGACAACCTACGAAATCGGAGGAAGAGACGAAATAAGATCCAAGGGTATCCCTGTGCGCTATCCGGTATACCGCGTGAAAGCTCCCCTCTACTGGGAAATAGAGAGGCCGTCGTCTGGCGAATCTATTGCCGACAGCACCAAGCCCCTAGTTGAATTTGCCATAGAAGAGGATGGCGAAGCGGTGCGCATAGCCATTCACAACTTCCCCTCAGAGATCATCGATCAGCGCATCCCTCCCTCCGCCCAAATTGCCCGCTGGAAAAGGCAGTTCGACGCTATAGACCCTGCCAGCGTGCACACTGAGCCGCAAGCTTTCGGTGGATTTACGGGTTTATTTTTTCAAGCCTCCGGTACATTTCATGGACAAGAAACGGCCATGCTTTGCTGGGCCATGCAGCTGCCTGCCGTGCAATATCGCAATCTTCTATTGCCAGGTACTCCCGAAGATCTCCGCTTTTTTAAGCAGATGCGCGCCGACTACACCATCAAGGTCACTGGCCCGGTATATCTGGTAGAAAAACACAAAGAAGCTATCATCGCCTTTGCACGCAGCTTTGAGCTGATTCAGGAGATCCCCTTAAAATGACACCAAAGCGCATCAGGATCTGGGCAAAGGCATACCAATTTCTTGGCAGCATTCATTTGGCTATCACCCTCATAGGCGCCACAGCCTTATTTGTGATCGCCGGCACCTTGCTTGAATCCCATACGGAATCGCATCGCTATGCCGCCCATTTCACCTATGGCAATCCGCTCTTCTTAGCCCTCCTATGGGGCTTTTTTGTAAATATTTTGTGCTCGGCTTTGAGGCGCTATCCCTTTAAATTAAAGCATGTCCCTTTTCTCATCACTCATCTGGGCTTATTGATGATTTTAGGCGGCACTCTCTGCAAGAGCTATCTAGGCACCCAAGGGGTTATGGGCATAAGCGAGGGAAGCGGTTCACAGCAGATTTTTTTAGCTGACACCTATGCCATCGAAGTGGAGAAAAAGAACAGCCCTTCGGTCGGATATTTTGCATTGCAAAGGGACCTGCTGGGAAATCTGCTGGCGGCAGTAAAACCACTGGCCGCCGGGACAAAAAACCAAGACTTGCTCAGCATAGCTTTGGCCGAATATGTGCCGCACTCTAACGAGCATCTGGCTAAATGGATCAAAGGCAATCAAGCCTTCGTCACAGGTCTTGCCCCGATGCCTGTACACACCTGGGAAGGCGGCCATTCCACGCATTTGCCAGTCAGCGCCAAAGCACGTCTGGAGAAAGAACCTGCCGAGCCATGGAATTTTTATGCCTTCAGGAGCGAACATGTGGAACAATTAGCCCGCACGCTCTATTTGGAAGGAATGCAGCTGCACATTGTCGACTCTAGTACGCAATTGTCCCTGTTAAATATGCCACTGAGAATTGCCCTGGATGCCCCCTTCAGCATCGAAGGGAAAGAAGCCCAGGCCTATCTAAACTTGGCCTATACTCCCCTATCCGGATTTCAAGATCCTTTTCTAATCATCCAGATAAGATCCCCCTGGCCAAACGCTCTGCAAATACCTTATGCAGGCGGAGCGGAAAGCTCAACGCTTTTTTTGGAGCATGCCGCAAACCTCATTCAACGCACTAAGGCAGCGCAATATGTAGACACTTTAAAGTGGTCTGTTCAACTGAAGCGCACCCCAGCCATAGCCATTATACAGGATCAGCATGCCGACGACTACCTCTTTGCCTTTGACGCACACGGCAGGGTGCACACCGAAGCCTTTAGGGCGGACAACCTCAATTCCCTCATTGTCTATGATAAAGGCTTCGGCGGCTATGCCGTACAAGCACATATACCGTTAGCCGCAGGTCCGCTGGATGCGGCGGCCAGTCGTGAAACAAAGGAGAAGGCCGCAGCCAACCATTTTGCATTGGAATGCCCCATTACCTGCCAACGGAGTGAGGAGATCCCTCTGAAAAAACTCGAAGATAACCTACCCAAAATAACCCTTAAGCTGACCGAGCAAAGGGAGGGACGCACATACACTGAATTCGTGGCATTGACTTATGATCGCTTTGGAAAAGGGCTGCAGTGGCCTGCTCTGCAAGGGCAGTATCTGCTGCGTTTTCAACCCCGCTTTCAAACCATACCCTATCGCATAAGGCTGCGCGATGCCCGGCAAATCAACTACCCCAATTCCAATCAAGCCTACAGTTATGAAGCAGATCTTGGCATCAAGGATACAAGAGATGCCGCAAACCATACGACAGAAAAAACCATCAGCATGAATAACGTGCACGAAACGTGGGATGGATACAGAGTGTACCTGGCTAACATCATGCCTGCCCAAGAAACGGCTGTGCAAAGCGTGCAGTTGGTGATCAACCATGACCCGGCAAAGTATTTTCTAACCTATCCGGGAGGATGCTTAGTGGCCTTGGGAATCGTCTTACTATTTTGGCTACGCCCTTATTCCCGCAAAAAAGAAGCCAAAAGCAAGTAGGGAAAATGCAGAGCCTATTCTCTCCCCGATCGAATTGAAAAATTTTTATCACAAAGAAATACATAAGGACACAAAGATCACAAAGAAGGCACAGGAAAAATTAAAAAATTCATATTTTCTAGCAGCTCACGAAAAGAGCCAAAAATCTTCGGGTTATATAACTCCTTCCTTCTTTGTGGCCTTTGTGTTCTTATGTTGTTTCTTTGTGATAAAAATTTATGGATTCGGTGAAGGATAAAATGGAGAGTACACTCCCTCCTTCACCGAATTTTCAAATTTTTAACGCAAAGAAACACATAAAGGACGCAAAGATCGCAAAGAAGGCACAGGAAAAAATTACAGAATTTATATTTTTCTGGCAGCCCACGAAAAAAAACCAAAAATCTTTTCGAGTTATATAACTTCTTTCCTTCTTTGCGTTCTTTGCGCCTTTGTGTGTTTCTTTGCGTTAAAAATTCTTCACTTCGATCCAGGAGAGAATGGACTCTGCATTTTTATATGCTCTCGGTCTTCAGCTCTTCGCCAAAGATGGCAGGATCGAGGTCAGCCTCCTCCATGTGCTTAAAAAAGGCTTCATGCGTCATCTGCTGGCTATCCAACACATACTCGCCATAGAGTTGATCGAGGGATAATAAGACATTGGCATGCTGCTCTGCCTGCAAAGCGCTGTATTCCTCGAATAGATGCTGGAAATTCTCCACAAAACCCGGAAGCCCTTTTTGATTGTGCTCTTGGAGCAAGGCACTGATCGCGTGGCTTTTCACATCCAAAACCTTTTGCCGCACAATCGCTAAGCTGCGCAGCTTCATAAATACGAGGTTATTTCTATCTACTAAGGCTTCCTCTGTAGTACTGCCTTGGCTCAATCCCTTATTGCCATCCAAGGCGGCTAGGGCTTTTTCATTTTCATCTTTAAAGGCCAGATTGTCGGCCACAAGCAAATGACTGCTGACCACTAGTCCATTTTTGGGATGCAGCGTCAAATACCCCACAAGAAAATCGCTCTCCACACCATATTGAGCTAAGGCTTTTTGGGCCTGGATGGATACTTCAAGCCCTTGAGAGGTATAAAAGACCAAGTCATGCAGCTCAGCGCGCTTTTGCAGCTCGTCCATCAAGATGCTGACATCTTGTTCTGGGTCTATGCTGGACTCGAAAGCTATGGCGGCTTGCAGCACCGGCTCGCTAAATTTATAGTACCTCGGCGCATTGTAAATGAGATTCTCAGCCCCAGGGCGAAGGAAAGCCAGTTCTGCCGGAGGGGCAAACTCCAAACTATGCGTTTTTTCCGCCAGGTCATCTAAAGAGATCAATTCCCCTTTCAGCACTAAGTTAGAGATCTCCACAGCATTGCTTCCATCCAAGGTGTGGGGCGAGTTGATCAGGCGGTTTAGCTCCTTCAAATCAGTCAACTTGCGCAACTGCATCGTTTGCGAGTCCACCACAATCGCGGCCTTGGGGATCAACCAGCGCATAACACTTGGTTCTGGTTGAGCTATCAGCAGAAAACGCGATGTATCCGTGTTGGTGTAAATACGCAAAATATAGGGGCATTTGTTAAAGTTGCCCTGTGTGTCCACATGGCACATAGTCGAATATTTGGACGCCAGGACTGCTCTAATATTCTTCTTCAAGAATTCAGGATCGTACCAATTTTGATTCAATGGCTTGATATGTTGAATATGCGAGGAGGTCAAAGCCATAGCGATGTCGCTTACACTGTGCGCAGCCTTGAGTTCATCTTCGCCGCGCTTTTCGCTGGCCGACAAATACATAGCAGCGGCAATGGCCATTAAGATGATGATCAGTCCGGCAAAAAAAATGGCGTACTGCTTCCAATTGGCCGCAATATGCTTGGTCAAAAACAATGTCTGTGTTTTCCTGGAGCGGCTGTCAAAGCGATCCCCATCGTCTTTGCCTATGCGCGGCGGTTTTTTTTCCACCGGCACGCGCACAGGGGGCTGAAAATGTAAATCAAATAGACTTTCCACTGCTTTTTCATGGGAGTCTGACAGCTCTTTTTGCTCCGCATCCTCTAAAGGGGCATCCTCTTCGCTCTCAGATTCTCTTCCGAGCGGTTTTCCAAGCGCAGATTCGGAGCTTTTGGAAGAAATTTGCCCCTGATTTACGCTCTCATTCTCGGAAGCATTTGCAGGCGGGAGCGGTTCGCTCGGAGAGGGAAGCTTGCTCTGCTCGGATGTTTCCCCAGTTTCTTGGACAGCAGAGTCTTGACGCAGAGAATCCATTTCTTCCACTTCGCGCATCATATCCTCAACGTCCCGATCCATCTCAAACGCATTTTCGGCGTGGCTGCCCGCTTCTTCATCGCCAATAATGCCGTGAGGCCCCTCTTCCAAAGAATCAGCTCCTTTTGGGGCATCTTCGATATCCCCCCCATTTTTTTGAGGGGCTTTAAATCCACTCCCCTCTGCTCTGCTTCCCCCAAAGGACGAAAAAGATTTCATGTCAATTTTGCGCTGAAGCATTTGGGCGACTTCACTTTTAATACTGAAGGCATCCTTTAAGGCTGTGCCATATGGAACAGGCAGGGAAAGATCCGGTACGCTTTGCTTGGGCTGGATGGGCTCATCTTTGGCGACTTGCGTGGGAGACTCGGAGACTTCCCCATCAAAAATGATCTCGACATTGGCTACATGCAGCTTATCCCCATTGGCAATATCCATTTTCCAAAATGGACTGCCATTGAGAGTTACAAAAGGATCATTGGCATTATTGAGTACTACAAAGCGCCCTTCCAGCTCAAAGATTTTTACATGTTCGGGCTGCAACGAATCGTCTGGGATGCGCAAATCAACCAAATGGGAAGTACCAGAGCCAATGATGACCACACTTTTCGCAAAGATATATTCGGCAGGCTTCAATTCAGGATTTCGTTTGCCTGGATTGACAGTCAATTTTATCATGGGGAACCCTTTTCAAACAAAAAATACATGGGAGCTCATTTCTAGCACAAAAGCCTACTACACTGTCAAGCTTAAATTGAGCCTAGTACACTGTCAAGCTTTTATTGTTATTTGTGGGCGCTCCAAAGTTCTCGCGGTTGAACGATCGCGAGAACTTTGGCACGGCTACCTGCAATAATAAAAGTTTGACCGTGTACTATTCAGCCAACTTCCATTTGAACTCGAGCATACGGCGCCGGCAAAAACGGACAAAGTCGGCGAAAAAGAGCGGAATCGATCTAATCAGACTTGAAGTGCGGTTGGCCAAGAAAAGTGTTATTTTGCCAAGCTTTCGACAAACCAAGATCAGGTATTTGTAGAGCGCCACCCCTGCTTTATAAAGAATGCGCATCATCCAGCGCAAGCAGGCGGCAATGACCTTCACTAGACGCAAAATCAGATAAGCTAAGATCCAATTGCCCATTAGAGAAAAACCTCTCAACACCCCTTCACATAGGCTTTGCATTTTTTCGCCACACTCTTGGGCTTGGGACTTTAACCAGCGCGTGCCGCGCGCTAGGGAATTTGCCATCTGCTGGATATTTGCGGCGAGTTTGCCAAACGTGGGCATAAGAGCTTGCAGGATGCCATGCCAGCTTTGCGCGGCTAATTTCTGAAACTGCTGAAAGGTTTGCGCAGCAGCAGCCAAAGGGGGAAGGATCTTTTCACGCAATTTATCTGCCGACGAAGTTGCAAAATGCATGCACGCTTTTTGAACATCTTCGATTCTGGCCATGAGCTCTTTCCTCACTAACTCCAAAGGCTCTATAAGTTTCGCTTTAACTTTTTCGACAATTTCCTTTCTAGCGCGTTCAAGCGGCTCTAGCACTTTTCCAGCCAATTTCATTCCCCAATCGCTAATTTTTTCCACGGCGAGCTTAACCGGCTTTGCGACGGCCACGACTTGTTCTACCACGCGCGTCGAAACACTTTGGACGGCTCCTTGAACTTTAGAAGTAATCTGTTTGACGGCCACGGTAGCACCATTGGCTTTGGTAGCAAACCATACTTTAACTGGCTCTATGACTACCACGGCAGCTTTATTAACTAGGGCCTTTGCGGTCTGATAGAGCGATTTGGCCGGCGAGCTGAGGCCATGTGCGATGTGGCTGATGATGCGGTGTATCGTTTTGGTTATCTCCTTGACGACTTCTTTGGCAATCCTGTCTTTCTGCTCAATTTTTGCGTTTGGTTCCAAACGCCTAGATGCACTTTTGTGTGCCTCTTGAGGAGCTTTAGGGGCGGCTTGCAAGGGCTTATTAGGCTGGCTCAAATCTTGGGAAACTGGCACAGAAAATGTCATAATGCTAAACATCTTCCCCATGTTCCGCATGAGAGAATCCACGATTCCCTGACCTTGCTTGGCCGCGTTATGCCCTTCTAAAAGCTTTAGAGCCTTATCCATATCACCTTTTTGCAGCGACTCTATCACGTCCTGCGGCAAATTCTGAAATCCCGAAGGAATATTGGCTGCTCTTTCCACAGCCTGAGGGACGTACGGAGGGTCGCGCCGAAAAGCCGAAAGGCTGCTGTTTGGATTCATAGCTTTAATCTTTGTTTAAGGTTTAGAAGTTTAAGGATATCATAAACCTACAATTTAATTCAAATCATTTCCATGCTCCCACTTTAGTAGATTTTAAACGAAAAGAGGAGAGGAAAAATGTTGGGTTTATTCCCTGTGCATCGAATTTAAAAATTTTTTTAACCCAAAGAAACACACAGAGAACACAAAGGACATAAAGAAGGAGCAGGCAAAAATACAGGCTAAACTCGTAAATTTCCCCTTCCTCTTTGTGTCCTTTGTGTTCTTGGTGTGTTTCTTTGTGTTAAAAATTATTCATTTCGATCCGTGAGAGAACGGACTCTACATTTTCCCTATCCTCTTGCGCCTTTGCGTTTAATTTCCCTAAATTCGCTGACCGAAAAGGTGAACAAGGCCA
>PLSG01000449.1:13465-14548 GCA_003164155.1 Parachlamydiaceae bacterium
CGCAAACATCGTGCACCAAGCCCAAAGACTGGGCCTCTCAAAGATAATTTACCCGAAGGTTTTAAGACCCACGGCAATTCTCTACAAGGCGATATAGCGGCGACTACTTTCATTGGCAAAATTAAATAAATATCAAACTTAAGGTTTTGACATGTCTAGACACCCAAGTTATGGAAAATCTGGAAAGACAACTACAAAACGCAATGTGCTCAAGCGNNAATTAGGGCGCTGGGATGAAGCTATTAGGACAAAAGTAACTGGCCTTCCCAAAACGCCTGTGCTTTAATAGCTCTGGCGCGACCAACCAAGCTGTGAAAACGTGTATATACAGGATTTGAGCTTCAACCATTGCCCCTATCCTACATTTTTTCACGGCACGGACCTCCTTTCATCCCTCTCCTAAAAATCCCTCTTCAAGTGACCCAACAAAGTGAAAGTGCATATAATCGTCCAACAATCTGATCTGTGCGTCGACTGCGCGCGCGTGGAAGAATTAACCAAACAGGTCATCGCCCTGGAAAACCAAACCTGCGACGAAGTCTCCATCCACCTTGTCGACGAACCCAGCATTTGCGCATTGCATGCCGAATTTTTCAATGACCCCTCTCCCACGGACACAATCTCCTTCCCTTTAGACAGCGAGGACGAACCTGGTCACCGCATACTCGGCGACGTATTCGCTTGCCCGCTCACTGCTGTAAAATACGCCAAACAGCACAACCTCGATCCCTGCCGCGAACTTACGCTATATATTGTACACGGGTTGCTGCATCTCCTAGGATATGATGATCTAGATCCACCCCAACGCAAGCGGATGCGCGCTGCCGAAAAAAGACATATGCTCAACCTACAAAAGCGCAATCTCATCGCCTCATCCACCTAAAGAGCCCGCTAACCCAAAAGGATGGCCGCAAAAGAGCGCAAAGGACGCAAAGAAAGACCTGTTTCTTGTTCATTTCCCCTGCCTTCTTTGTGACCTTTGTGTCCTTGTGTGTTTCTTTGTGTTAAAAAATTTAAAATTTAGTGAAGGAGGAAGTATATTCTCCATTTTTTCCTTCACCGAATCCAGAAATTTTAACACAA
>PLSG01000032.1:0-2961 GCA_003164155.1 Parachlamydiaceae bacterium
CTGAAACAAATAAAATCTTAGGACATCTTAGCGCTATACCTGTAGCTCTATTAGATGTGGCATTAGATACACTTAAAACACCACTAGGCGGTATTGAATGCATAGCGCTGGCGGCTATCAATTTGATTGGCGCAGCGTTTTCCAAGAAGTTTACCATCAAAGATGCTTTAGCCAGTACGCAGTTTGCTCTCGGATGTACCGCAAACATACCTGTTGCACTTATGATGGCACCTATCAAAATGATCTTTCAAGCTTCCGCAATTGCCATTAACCCGCGAAAAGTGCAATCCATTAACTATAATAAAGCTGCTTTTCAAGAAGATAAGCCAAGCAATCAGATACTCTCCTCAGTGACTCTACGGCCTGCTCCTGGAAAAACATGATCTCGATAAATTGATCAAAGGCCAGCTATCTCTCACAGCATCCACAGGTTACCCCTCCGAAGCCGAGAAAAAATGTAAGCAATTTATACTTAAATATTTATTGCTTTAAAACACAATTTATTTTATTCTCTCTTTCCATGAAATCCAATCCACAGAATATCTAAAGACAACACAACCTCCAGGAGAATGCGTGAACTACATAGATACGTTATGTAACATTCCAGAGCACATCGAGAGAGCAAAACCAAGGTTAAAAAGTCCGATAAGAAATCAAATAGAGGTAACAACGGGATGTCTTGATGATTATCTATCCGAAGATCACAAAGTACGCAAAGTTTGGATGTACGTTGAACAGCTAGACCTATCTCAAATTCTTAGAAAAATCAAGGCTGTAGAATCTAGACCAGGAGCTTCAGCCATTGATCCAAGAATTCTAATAGCTATATGGTTGTATGCATTTATTGAAGGAATTATTAGCGCAAAAACTATTAACCGTTATTGTAAAGAACATATAGCTTTTAAGTGGTTATGTGGTGGAGTTTCTGTAAATGAACATACGATTTCAGACTTTCGCAGTAAAACCGAAGCTTTTGATGATCTATTGACCCAGAGTATTGGGGTGTTATCGTACCAAGGTCTAATAAAAATAGAAACAGTTGCCCAAGATGGAATGAAAGTTGAAGCCCACGCCAGCAGATCTTCTTTCCGCAGGGAAAAAACACTTAAAGAGCATCTTAAAAAAGCCAAGGAACATGTAGAGTCTCTTAAAAAAGAGTTTGCGGAAAACCCGAACGGTATGTCTAAACAACAAGCTGCAGCGAAAAAACGAGCAGCCGAGGAAGAGGTAAAAAGAACCACACTCGCCATCGAAGAATTGAAAAAATTACAGCAACAAAAAGCCGCTGAAGCCAATAGGAGAGGAAAGACATTTACTCAAAAAGATAAAGAAAATGTAAGGACATCAAAGACTGATCCCCAAGCGCGGATTATGAAAATGCCAAATTCTGGTTATGCTCCTGCGTATAACATCCAATTTTCAACGGAAACCACCCATAAGGTAATTGTCGGTGTCAAAGTAACGCAATCAGGTCATGATTATGGCCAGTTAGGACCAATGCAAGAACAAATAAAAGAAAGGTATGGATACCTGCCCTTGAATGTTTTGGCAGATCCTGGATTTCTTCAACATAAAGACGTTGAAGAAGTGGCGAAGACAGGCCGAGTTTACATTCCTTGCGAAACCACTAAAACCGATAAGAGCCCTGCATTGACTGAGATGAAAAACCGCATGGAGACAACTGAAGCAAAAGAGATGTACAAGGAAAGAGCGGCTACGGCTGAGTTAGTTAATGCGCGAACAAGAACAAGAGGTTTAACCCAGTTTCTGGTGGCAGGGGTAAAAAAAGCACAGATAGTGGCAACATTGTTTGCCATTGGCAATAACATGATGGTGTGGATGAATAATCAGTAAATTCAATGTGGAAATTAGAAGAGAAAAGGGTTAGGGGAAAGAAGGGGCATTTCCAGTCATTATGACATGTAGAAAAAAGAAAAACTTTGTCCCAATTAGCCCAACGAAAACTCGTCGAGCTAAAAACGGATGGATAGAAATTTTTAAAAATTGAGATTTTCAAATGGGGGACTATCAAAGCGGTTAATTTTTTCTCGGCTTCTCCGNNATGGCACCCCTCCGGGGTTTAGAAATGGTGATTACAATTTTAATTCAATGGTGTTGGGATGAATCCCCACCCCGGAGGGTAAGCTGTGGATGAGGCAGAGAGTGGAAACTGAGCTCCGATGGAGTGGCAAGGGGTTCCTTCGGGTGAAGCCGAGGAGTACACAACCAGAGGATAGCATTAAACAATAACGCTGATGAAAAAAAACGATAACAAGTTGAAGCCTCACATTACTTTTTAGAATGCCCTTAATGGCCTACACTCGAAGGCAGTCTTTTGCCGCTCCTCCGGAGCTTAGAAAATGGTAAGGGCGTTGCTCTGGACTTTTGCATCACCCCTACCTAGTGAATCGCAACTTTTGGCCGCCAGAGATCCTACATGCAAAACTTGTAGAATTTGAGCATGTAGCACACAATATGGTGCTTGAAATTCCCGATCGACTCAGTGCAGCCTTGATCGCATTTTTGGCCTGAGTCAAATTAGTCATTATGGGCATGCATGCGTGCGAAATTCAAAGCTTAAACGCGATTCATGTTGTAAAATAAATTTTAGNNCGCGTTTTTGGTCTGATTGAAAAAGCAACACATTTAATAACGCCTATACCTACCAAATCGCAGCATAACAATAGTTAATGCTTTCCTGGAAATGATTTTATTTTGTGTGTTATGTGTGAGATTATGTGAAGTTTGTTAGGGTGTTTGAATAAATGGCATTTAAAATTCTGAGGTGATTATGAATGTCGAATCTGTTGACTCGCGTGCATTAATAAACAGAATTAAAATTGAGAAATTCCCTTAAATCTAGCCCAGCCGTGATTAAGGATTATGACTGGAGAGCCCAAGTTAAGGAAAGCGTGGCAAAAATAGAGGCCACGACGTGCTAGTACGTTGTTAAGGTAGAAT
>PLSG01000032.1:2971-3655 GCA_003164155.1 Parachlamydiaceae bacterium
TTCTACCTTAACAACGTACTAGGTTAGGGTACGCGATTTATAGGAAATAAAGAAAAATCTCCATCTTTTTTAAGAGGAGTATGGTGCTGGATTATTCACCATACAGCACACCTACCGTGTACTAGTACACTGTCAGCTTTAAAATTAAAAGTGAATTAGACCCTTTCCTTAGCCTGAAGGGCTGTTGCAGTGTCAGCCCTTCAGGCTGAGGAAAGGTCTAATCCAGCCTCAAGTTTAAGATTTACAATGTATTAGTACACTGTCAAGGTTAAATTTACTTTTATCTTCCAGATGATTACACTTTCCGAAACGCAAGTAGGATAGTGAAATAGGACGGAAAAAATATCCGTAAATTTATGTTTGACAGTGTACTAGGGCAACGCCCTTAGCATTATTCCTATCTTTTGCATTCACCCCCGAATGGGGGTGGGGGCATGTAGCCCAGGGCAAGCGAAGCGCAGCCCTGGGAAGGCTATGATGGATAGTGTACCCCTGAAAGGGGTACGGGCTGTGTTATAATCACCAAAGTTTTTACCACATCTGCGATATATACCCCTATATCATTTCATAAATTTTCTGAAAATGCAGCCCACACCCCTTTCAGGGGTGCGCTTCGCTTGCCCTGGGCTAGGGTGTTGATTTTGTAGTGTTTTACCGGCGATAAAATCACACAAATCTAAGTAT
>PLSG01000143.1 GCA_003164155.1 Parachlamydiaceae bacterium
TCAGGGTGGTCAATGTCGTCGACCTGATGAAACTGCAGTCTAAAAGCGAGCACCCGCATGGCTTAAGCGATACGGATTACGATTCGCTCTTTACCAAGGATAAGCACATCATCTTCGGCTTCCATGGATATCCTTGGTTGGTCCATCGGCTGACCTACCGCCGTACAAACCGCAATCTCCACGTCCGAGGGTATAAGGAAGAGGGCACGATCACCACGCCTTTTGATATAAGAGTGCAAAATGACCTCGATCGCTTTCACCTGGTGCAAGATGTAGTCGATCGGCTGCCGGAATTGGGCGCCAAGGGCGCCTACCTCAAGCAAATGATGCAGGATAAGCTCATCGTGCATAAGCACTATATCGCTAAGTATGGCATGGATATGCCGGAAATCCGCGATTGGAAGTGGGGTGCGGACTAGTACACAGTAAATCCCCAGAATGAGGCAGTTGCAAAAGTCCCATAAAGCTAACTTTTCGATTTTTGCAACTGTCTTGAATGGGGGTGAGGGCAGGTAGCCTAGGGTTGGGGTGTTAATTTTGTGGCTTTTTTGGGGTAATAAAATCACACAGTGTACTAGTACACTGTGTGATTTTATCTCCAAAACTCCACAAAATTAACACCCTAGCCTTGGGCTACATGCCCTCACCCTAAGGAGATATGGGTAATGCTAAGGACAACGCCCTAGGTAAGATTTTGCAAAACAGTCCCTTCCGTCCCCCGATGACTTAGGACTGCGATCACGGTATGCTTGGTTGAGCCACGCGCGGTTTGTTCTCGGAAATCGGCAGGTTAACACTCCACAAATGTAAAAAACTTGGTTGAACTTTTTAATGTGAGGATGGCAGAGAGGGGAAACTCCTCAAGTGAAGCCGAAATAGGATTAAGGTCTATTGGTAAACAACACTAGTAAAAATTGGTACGGTTTATTTGTTTTCTTTGATCTGCTCTACCCAGGTTACTTCTGTAGAGCCAGTGTGGGGATTATCGCACCCTAGTAGTATAAATTCAGTATTTTTAAAAATCTTGAAATTTTCCATGTTTTCAAATTTTTCTCTTAGGGGGGAAGGCAGCAATGAGAGGATTTCGATAGGAGTTTCCAATAATTTTCCTTCTAAACCTAGCTGGTTCCATGATTTTTCTTTGAACAGCTTATGTGCATATTTTAATCTCTCAGGATCTGTGATCGGAGAAGCTTTTCCTTTGGAGAAGTTTAGGATAGCTTGGAAATAAGCTAATTGGATAATCAATTGAAGTTCAATGAAATCGGGATGGGTATCATCTATGCGAAGGCTTATACAGATAATGTTTTGAAAATTTTGTGGCACCTCAAAGTCTGCTGAGAGCCTTTTAGATAAAAAAGATTTGTGCATTGACTCAATTTTTAGCTTTAATTCCACTATTCTCATTTGCTTTTGAATTTCTTTTAACTCTTCACTTGAGTTTTTAGATGGAGCCATTAGAAGTGTCCCAAATGCACATCCGGCTAAGGTAGCTAAAATCAGGCTTTTTCGATCCCACACATTTTGTTTGTGAAAGCGATGTGCGCGATCTTTGAAGTCGGAGTGGGGGAAGGATGAAAAGCTTCTATGACGGCTAAAGCTGTGTAGCGCGGTTGCGCTTAGTGGTTGAAGGGAAGTGCAAACTCTTCTTCCTTTGAATCTACCTACAGAATAGCTTCGCGAAAAGGTTGAGGATAAAGGTGTGGTTAGCCATCTAAACTTGGGCAAAAGCTCACATGCCACTGGACGTGTGCAAAAACTCATAAATTTCCCTCTTTTAACAGAATAAAATTTCAAGAACCTCTGTAGACATGTTTGCGTTAAATTTCTTGCTTTCAATATTAAAAGTCAATGTGAAAAATGCGTCATAGTGGTGTCTATAGAAGTAGAAAGGTGAGCTCTTTTCTTCACGAAAGTTGGCAAAAGCCTTTTCATGAGAAGCTATCATTCATCCATTCCACAGCCCTTTGCAGCAGAAGAGGGGCGACGTGCATGCAGTAGCTGGAGCTATAGCACAAGGGAGAGCCGATCTCTTCAATGATCACAAAACGCGGCTGCCCAGCGATGGATTTTTTATCCAAGCGCATGGCATTCAGCAGGGCCTCTAGTGAAAATCGACAGGGTAGGCGCAAGGGGATGCCGTACTTATTTAGAATGTGATGCAGCCTTTCGAAGGAGCTCATCGAAAGCTTTCCAAGCTGCCAGGCCAGATGGCTTTCGACCAGTAGGCCTATGGCCACGGCTTCGCCATGCGAAAGTGCATAGTGCGTTAGATTTTCCAAGGCATGTCCGACGGTGTGTCCAAAATTCAAAAGGTGCCGCTTTCCGTTTTCCCTTTCATCTTGCTCTACGATGGTTTTTTTGATGCGGCAGCTTTCGAAGATGGCTTTTTCCACTACGGTTTGTTCTAGGGCCAAAAGCTGGCCGGAATGTCCTTCAAGGTATTCAAAATAGGCGCTGTCGGCGATCAAAGCGTGCTTAATCATTTCCACCACGCCGTTGGCTAGCTCTTTTAGGGGCAGGCTATGCAGCGTGACGGGATCGATGAAGACTTTCTTGGGCTGGTAGATGCACCCCAGCAGGTTTTTCCCGTAGGGGACGTTGACGCCGTTCTTGCCGCCTATGCTGGCGTCTACCATGCCCAGCAGGGTTGTGGGGATCATCACCAGCGGAATTCCACGGCAATAAGTGGCGGCCAGATATCCGGCCATATCGGTCACAGCTCCGCCTCCAAGGGCGAGGGCACAGGTATCGCGACCGAGACCTTTTTCAAATAGCTGATTTTCCAAAAGTTCTTTAGTGTGGCGTGTTTTGAAGTGCTCGCCGCTGGGAAAAGTAAATTGATGCACCTCGCATCCAGCAGCCTGGAGGGAGCTCTGCAATTGCTCACCATACAATGCGGGGATGCAGTCATCGGCAATGATGGCAAATCTGGAAGCCAGCGTGGCTAAGTAAGGCAATGGATTTTTCAAGAGCCCGCTTTGGATTTCGATTTCATAGGATATGGCCGAGGACGGGATAGAGCAGGTCAACTTTTGCATCATAATTTTGCACATCGGTTTAAGAGGATGGCGTCGGCTAATACCAGAGCAAGCATGGCTTCAACCACGGGCACCGCGCGGATGGCCACACAGGGGTCGTGACGCGATCCAGCAGGCAATTGCAAAGTGGCTTCTTCTCCTGAAGTGGTCAAAGTCTTTTGCGGCTGCATAATGCTCGAAGTGGGTTTGAAAGCCACCCTTCCCACTATGGGCATGCCCGTGGAAATGCCGCCCAAAGTCCCGCCGGCATGATTGGTTTGGGTCTGTACGCCCTGGGCACCCAGTTCAAATAGGTCGTTGTGCTCGGAGCCCAGCATGGCCGCCGATCGAAAGCCTGCGCCGATTTCAAAGCCTTTGGCTGCCGGCAAGCTCAGCATGGCATGCGCCAGATTGGCTTCTAATTTTCCGTAAACGGGATCGCCCAATCCGGCAGGTACAGATAGGGCCATAAACTCCACGATGCCGCCCAATGAATCTCCGGCATGCACAGTTTTTTCGATTAAGGCTGTCATGGCTGCAGTTGTCTGAGCATCAGGGCAAAATAGGGGACTTTGATAGATGGCTGTGCGCAAGAGCTCAAAATTCTGCTCCTCGATCACCGCCTCAATCCTGCCGATTTGCACAATATAGGCCGTTAAAGCGATCCCCTGGTATTCCAAGAACTTTTGAGCAATAGCTCCTGCCGCGACGCGACAGGCGGTTTCTCGCGCGGAAGCGCGGCCACCTCCGCGGTGATCAAAAATCCCGTATTTCTCCAAGTAGGTATAATTGGCGTGTCCGGGTCTTAGTAAATCCGCCACCTGGTCGTATTTGCTGGAATCGGCATCTTTATTGAAAATGGCCACGCAGATGGGCGCTCCGGTGGTCTTGCCTGCAAATACCCCAGAGAGAATGTCGGCCAGATCGGCTTCTTTTCTAGGGGAAGTGTAGGGGTTTTTTCCAGGCGCGCGCCGGGCTAGGGCTGCATTGATTTCGTCCACTGTGATCTCGAGGCCGGCGGGGCATCCATCTATGACTACGCCAATGGCTTTTCCATGGGATTCTCCCCAGGTAGTGATTTTAAAGGCCTTGCCGAAGGCGTTGCTGGCCATACTCTACTTCCTTAATTTATTTAGCAACTTGCGTTTTGTTCCTCTATGGGCGCGCCTAAGGCCAGAAAATCGGGCCTAAAGGTGGGGAAAGTCTTTGATATGCATTCCACTGATGAGATCGTCGTTTCGCCGGCCGCTCCTAAAGCCGCCACGCTTAAGGACATGACCATGCGGTGATCGCCATGAGAATGCAGCTGCGCGCCTTTGAGCGGCGATTTTTTGATGCGCAAGCCATCCTCTGTTTCGGCGATATCCGCGCCCATTTTGCGCAGTTCGGCAGCCATGCAATGGATTCGATTGCATTCCTTTTGCTTAGCCACGGCGGCATTGTGGATGTGCGTTTCGCCTTCGGCAAAGCAAGCTACTACCGCCAAGATAGGGAGGGCATCGATAAAGTTATTGATATCTACGCTGAGGCCGCAAAGTGCCCCCCCTTTTTTGACCCGCAGTGTCTTTCCGGCTGTATCGATTTCAATATTTCCCCCCATCTTCTGGAATATGTCAACCAGCTCTTTATCGCCTTGCACATCGTGCATATCTACATTCTTTAAGGTGAGCTCTGACTGGGTGATTAGGGCCGCGGCCAAGGGAAATGCGGCCGAACTGAGGTCTCCGGGAACAGAGTATTCAAATCCGGGGTAGTGCGCATTTCCCGAAAGAACATAGCGTTTAAAGTCATGATTTTCGTAGGGGATTCCCAATCGATCCAGCCAATCCAAGCTGAGGGCCACCCAAGGCTTCTCTCCTGGATTTTGCACATCAAGTTCAATGGGACCTTGTGCAAAAGCCGCGGCTATTAGCAAGGCCGATATTGGCTGGGAATCTTCCCCCGAGATCACTGCCTTGCCGGGTCTGAGAGGACCTTGCACGATCACCGGAGCATAACCGTCTGCGCGCATGCACACAGCTGATGCGCCGAGCTGGGAAAGGGCGGCGAGCAGCGGCTGCATAGGCCTATGGTGGCGGATGGAATAATCGCCCGTGATGACCACAGGGTGTTTGGCCAAAGCTCCTATGGCTGAACAAAAGCGCAGCACTATGCCTGAGTTGCCCGCATGGATCACATCTTCAGACATGTGAATCTTTCCCTTTAAGCCTTCTATCTCAAGCTTTTGGGGGGAAATATCCACTACGGCCCCAAAGCTGCGGCAAGCCTCGATCATGGCTTGGGTATCGGTAGAAGGCAGATAGTGATGGATGATGCTTTTTCCATGGGCCATGCAGGCAANNAAGAGAATAGCGCGCAGCGTATGCGATTTCGAAGGGGGAATGGCGATTTCTCCCTTTAAGCTGCCTTTTTTTATCAAATATTGGCGCATGAGTTTTCCTTCATGTCATACCCTAGGTCTTTTGGGGGCCTTAATTCATAAGCGTTGAATAAAAGAGGGTACCACTCTGCCCTTTCTCGTGCAGCTAGAAATTTGGATAGTTTAGAAATAAACCCAAATGGGGCAATGGTGGCAAAATTCCGTTGGATTTCCTGCAGTTCGTTAAAATTCTTGTATAATCTAAAGTGAAACGCAAAGGTGCAAAGAATAAAAAAATTGACTCTAACTAACAATCTTATTAAAGTATAGGTGCTTATAAATTTTAACAAGGAGAACTTTATGGCATCAGTGATGTCTACGTCGGGTAGTCCTGTATTAGGATTACCATCCGCTACTGGAACGACCGATCCTAAAAATCATGTTGTACCAGCAAGTAGAGTAGGTAGTGGCATAGAAGGGGAAGTAGATTTACTTTTTAAGACCATGAAAGAGGCTGTGGCAGCACGTACTAATGCAGAAACAAAAGAGATTGCCGAGAAGTCTTCAGAGCATGCCCCAACAGCTGATGTGCCTTTATTTAAAAAATACATTGACCTAATAATTGATGGCATTAAAACAATCGAAGGGCGTGTCGATACAGGGGTGTATTCTAATTTAAGAGTGGGACAGAAGGTCCGTTTTTTTTGTATTGACGTACATAATGGTGGAGAAGTGAGCTGCACGATCACTAAAATCAATAAATACACTTCATTTGCTGAGATGTTGCAACAAGAGGAATATAAGCTCTGTTTACCACAAATTGCATCAATTGAAGAGGGCGTTAAGATCTATAATGATATTCCAAATTATAAAGAAAGAGCCGTGCTGTTTGGCGTGTTGGCTATTCATATAAAAAAAGTTTAGCAATCTAGATAAGTGCACATAATTGGAGGGGCAAACATTTTTTGATATATTGAACAACATCCCCTTATTAAATGTTGAATATGCTATATCCAAAAAAGAGGTGTATTTCAGTGAGGCAATGTTTCCTCAGCCTGAAAAAAGAATGGCCGCAAAAGAACACAAAGAACGCCAAAAAGGAAGGGCCTGAATTCAGTGAGAGTTATTGCTCTTCTTCTCTTTTTTTGCGCTCTTTGTGTTCTTTTGCGGCTAAACAAATGAAGGCTTTTTTTTCATTCAGGGCCCGAAGGCTCCTTCTGCCCGGCCTGCTCGCATGGATTTCCCTTTTGTCCGCCGTTGCCGCCGGG
>PLSG01000573.1 GCA_003164155.1 Parachlamydiaceae bacterium
GACATTTCAACTTTGCGCCAACAGTCTATTTTTAAGTGATTTCTATTTGACGCTTTATAGGCACGCCTATAAGATAAGTGTAACCCTTACTCTAACCAAGAGGTCTATATATGCGTAAACTAATGGCTGTAATGTCTGTCGCGTGTGTGTTATCCCCTTTAGCTTTAGCTTGGAGCGCTCTGCCTCCCCTCTATCAAAATATTCGAGAGTATAAAGCTTTGATTGAGAATCCGCAACTCGGCCAGTTGATGCACAGCGGAGAGCAAATCACGTCCATTGAAAGGACGCAGATGGGCTTTATCGTGACAGGCACGCAAACGCAGCTCGAAGTCGAAATCGTTTACAGCAGTGAACAATCCATCGGCCCTGTTAAGTTTAGCTTGGTCTTTAATCAAGTGGGAAAAACTGAATAGGCTTTGAAGGGCCTTATTCACCTTTGCTTAACAAATTGGCCGCAAAAGAATGCAAAGAACACAAAAAAACACATTCTTTTTTAGCCATTTTCACCATCACCGGGAAAACTTTCTGTCAATGAGTAGCTATCCTTCCCATCTTATCCATTCTGTGAAATTTTCAAGATAGGAAGATGGGAAGGATAGAAGAAACGGTTACGGTAACTGAAAGGTGCATAAGGCCTCTTTTTTTGCGCGCTTGTTGTTCTTTTGCGGCCAATTTGTTAAGTTCTTATTTGTTGTTTTGACAATTGTTGAAGATTGAGGTATACTACTTTCAAACTAATCTTGTATGGATAATATTTTAGATGTGAGTGCGCGTTTATTTAAATCATATTTCGATTGAAAGAGCGACTGCTTTTAATTTTTTGGAGGCTTCTTGTGAGTAATTATTTTGAGGACTATGCTATACAACCAAACATTGAGTACCTCATGTCCCTTCCTCGCTCTGCCCCTACTCAAAATTTTGACTCCCTGCCGCCACCCATCCCAACCCCTGCTCCTCAGCCTTCGCTTATGCCTGCGGCTGAAACCAGCCATTCATCAATGCAGTTGATGGCTCCTTGGGATAGGGCTGCGCATTATACAACGTCATCTTTGCCTACCTATGCTACACATGCACCCTCTTCGCCGGTGTTCTCGCCTAGTTTATCAAATAGAAGGGTAACCCCTTTAAATCATTCAGCTCCCATGCCCATGCATGGTTTTTTCCCATCTGGAATGAATTCCGGTTATCCCCTTAGCTCATCCAGCCCATCTGTTGGGTATGTTCCCTTGACGGTCAAGCTGGAAAATACGCATTCCCATATGTATGCTCCGCCTATGCCCATGTCTGGTTCGAGTTTTCCTGGAAATTATCATCCTGGAGCATACGCTTTGCCAGATACCTCAACGACATCGCAATCCATAGAATTTGTTCAAGAAAAATTTGAAAAAGAGCAAGGTGGGCCGCGCATTTCACGCGGTCATACCTCAGATCACTCTATCAGCTCTCAGCCTCCTCGTACAGCGAGCAAACTGTCTGCCCATACGCCTGCTTTTGTCCCGGCCGAAGAAACTTTGCCAGGAACTTCACAGGGATTAATTGCCAAAAAGGTCTTCAAGCTGTGGAGTAAATTGCAGCTGTGTAGGTCTTTTCATAAATCCCCTGAGGATCCAAAGCCAGCGCCTTGTCGCTTTGGGGATGCCTGCAGATACGCCCATAGCCTTGAAGAGTTAGGGCAGGAGATAATGATACCTACAGGCGCGGTGACATTCGTCGCCCCTTATTAGATGAACTGCTCCTCACATAGATAACTCAGGACTAGTACATTGTCAAGGGAGAATTTGATAGGGAAAAATATTTTAATTCTACTTATCAATTCTACCTTGACAGTGTACTAGCGTCAAGCATCCCCTCCGTGGGAGGGCGCTTGGCTTTAACTATGCGCGGCTCATTGTGTTGAGAGTGATGCTAGTTTTCTTTTCAGGGTTAACACTTCCAGGTAGTTGTTCTTGTTGTTCTTTCGGATCTGTAAAAAAAACACTGCCATATATTGAATCGCCGGAATCGTCGGAATCCTTTCGAACGATGTAAGTACGTGCTCGAAGAGTCCCATACTTCTCATCATCCGTCTCTTTTTGTCTCGCCTCTGGACTGTCAAAATCGTCTGAAAAGGATGAGGCTGACTGGAGATTGACACTTGCACTTGCAGGTCCTAATGGTCCGTTTCTAAATACTTCGCGAGAAGATGTTCCAGGTTCAGCCACCTGGGTCATTTGCGGTGCTTGCAATGGCGAAGGAGTCGACGTGGTACTGCTGAGTTTGGCATGTTCTTCGTTAGTAGCGGTAGGCTCAACCACAGCGGAATGCGGTCTGGGAGAGCTCGCAGGGGCATTAGATTGAATTTTTTTTAAAGGTGGTCGAGGGCGTTCTTGCGGCATGGATTTGGCATGTTCTTCGTTGGTAGTGGTAGGCGCAGCCATAGCTGAATGCTGTCTGGGAGAGAGCGCAGGGGCATCAAATTGATTTTCGTTTAAAGACGATCGAGGGCGTTTTTGTGGCATGGATTTGGCAAATTCTTCGTTGATAGATCGGCAAAGCTCAATAGTCTCCGTGTTGCAGTCTTCAACCTCTTGAAGCAATTTTGGGAGCTTCTTGTTGAGTGCGGCGTGTTCTTGTTTTGAAAATTTCTTTCCCTTTTCGGAAAACCCCTCTGTTTCCATTTTAGCAAAGCAGTCGGCAGCTATTTTTTGAACTCGCAAGACATCCTTTTTTTGGGAGTGTGGCTCCTGGTCGATATTAGATAGGATATCTATTGAGCCTTGTAATGCACTTACTTTTTGGGTGATGTTGTTAAATAAGTGATCTGGAAGAGCGGTTTTGTTTGAGTGGCAACAAAAAAAACTACATGTAGGCATAATTGTCCTATTATTTTTTTTCTATGTTTTTTTTAAGATGGTATGGATTTAGCAGATGAAGAATAGCAAGATACCAGTGTTAGTCTTATTATACCGTGAGAATATAAAGAAACAATAAAGAAAAGCTAAATTAAAATTATGCATGAAATGCGATGGTCGCAAAATCCAGTCAGATTTTGCGACCATCGGTAAAATGGATCTTCACCGTCCTTGTTGAATGAAGCATGTCGCTCTTTTGAACTGTCGCATTTAGGGAAATAAAAGCCATCAATGCGCTAGGGAAGGGACAAGGACGACCCTGAAGCGCGCTTTGCCGCTCATCATCCGATCATAGGCTTCGGCGGCTTTTTCCAAAGGGAAGACTTCGTTCATGGAGCGCACTCCCGTCTGCGCGCTAAAAGACAAAGTGTCTTGTGAATCCATGGCAGTGCCGGAGGGCCATCCCATGATCGACCTGCGAGCACCAATTAAAGCAAGGGAAGAGACTTCAATCGGTTCCTTGCCTATCCCTAATATGATCAGCGTACCATTCACAGCGAGGCCTTCGATTACTGAACTTATAGCCTTGGTGTTGGTAACTGTAGACAAGGCCACCTGAGCACCCCCAGATTTCATCAATTCTTTCTTGGGATCTTGGGTTTGGCTGTCGATGTATTGATGGGCACCCAATTCTTTGGCTAGACTTTCTTTATCCTTTCCCCTGGCAATGGCAATCACTTTAAATCCCATTTTCGCCGCAAACTGTATGGCCAAATGCCCTAACCCTCCGATCCCGATTACGGCTACGACATCTCCTGGGCGGGCATGGCTGTTGCGCAAGGCGTTATAGGTGGTGATGCCGGCGCACATCAAGGGTCCCACCTCTACGGCAGAAAGCTCATCTGGCACTCTGGCTAAGGCTTCGACAGGGGCTAGCATATAGTCGGCGTACCCTCCGTCGTATGAGATGCCGGGAATCTGGGCATTGCGGCAGGTGATAAAGTCGCCACGGCGGCAAGAATCGCACACTCGGCAATGTCCGCCATGCCATCCTATGCCGACTCTTTGCCCTGGCTGCCATCCCAAAACGCCATCGCCTAGCTTATCTATCACTCCGGCCACTTCGTGTCCAGGCACGCGGGGGTACTGAATTCCCGGAAAAGAGCCTTCTTTGGTAAAAGAATCGCTGTGACATATTCCACAAGCCTCCACGCGAATGCGCACGGTCCCGGCAGTTGGTTCGGGGATGGGGCGCTCTACCAGTTCAAATGGAGCATTGGGGCTGGTCACTTGCATAACGCGCATCTTATTAGACATGAAGCCTCCTGTTTAAATATTTTTAAGATTAGGTATAAGCTCATCTTGACATATTATATTTATAAATTGCCACATCTAAAAGAACATCGCCATTTGGGCGGGTGTAGTTCAGGGGGGAGGCAGAAGGGACAAAAAGAGACCAAAAAGACAAAAGGGACAAAAGGGACAAAAGGGACAAAAGCATAGTTTTTATGCCTCTTTAGTCCCTTATGTCTTTTCTTTCACCGCAGATGTGTGTGGATGCTAGATTTTGGAGTGAGCTTTGCTTATGTCTTTTCCATTGACCTGGCTCAAAGCATCCGGGCTGATTTTTCCAAGATCTTGAGGGAGCTCTAACCCAGCTAGTGAAGCGATGTCATGCAGGGCTGGCAGTGACTTTGTAAATTGGCTGATAAAGTTTGAGGTCGATGACCCTTTGCCATCTGAGCTGCCGCTGTCCCATACGGTGATCTTGTCTATCTTGATATTTTTAATTGCTTCCACTTGCAATTTCACGATCTCTTCAAGTTTCTCTATTAACAGCATCGTAGCGGCACTCTTAGCATCTTCACCGCAAGCTTCGAAAAGTTGTTTGTAACCCTTAGCTTTAGCGTCCAACAGCTTTTGAATGCCTTCAGCTTCAGCTTGTCTGATTGACATAATGGCTTCGGCTTCGCCGCGTGCTATGATGGCTTTGCTTTGGGCTTCTGCCTCAGCGTCAATTTGCATTTTTCGCTTTTTGATCTCTTGGGGAACAACTTGTTCGGCTTCTAAGAGTTGCGTTTGAGCCAGGGCGCGCGCTCTTTGAATCGTTGCTTCGGCATTTTGCTTAGCTACTTGACTGCGCTGGGCGGCTTCCGCTTCCCTTTCAGCCAATGCCGCATTTGTTAAAGCCATTTGAGCTTTAGAGTCGTTTTCCCCTTTGACTGCTTCCGCATTATAGGCCGCTACAAACACTCGGCGGTCTCTTTCTGCTAAGGCTTTTCCAATATCCCCTTGCTTTTCTTGCTCAGCCACATCGACTTTAGCTTGATTCACAGCCATGGAAGAGGCTTTCATGCCGATACTTTCAATATAATTTGATTCGTCAGTTATGTCTGTGATGTTGACATTCAGCAAAGTCAGGCCGATCTTATGCAGTTCAGGCTCAATATTTTTCTTGATGGAATCTAAAAAGCGCTCTCTATCTTGGTTGATCTCTTCAATTCGCAAGGAAGCAACTGTTAGGCGCAGCTGGCCGATAATGATTTCTGTAGCCATAGATTCTATTTCTCTGTGGCCCAAATCCAGCATCCTGACGGCGGCGTTGTTCATCACATCGGGAGTGATGCCTACGGCAACGGTAAATGTGCTTGGCACATTTACGCGGATATTTTGATGGGAAAGGGCCCCCTTTAATGGAATATGGATAGTGCGCGGCGTTAAGTCCAAGAAAGCATACCCTTGGATCAAGGGCCATATGAATGTTCCTCCCCCATGAAAGCATTGGACAGTCTTACTACCAGCTACGCGGCCATAAACCACCAAGACTTTGTTAGAAGGGCAGCGGCGATACAGTTTCGCCAGAAAAAATATGGTTGAGAACAGGAATAGAAGAAACCCTGCTACAGTGATGCTTAAATATGAAATGTCGTACATAAATGCCTTTATAATGGTGTAACGATAACAGTGTTGTCGTCGAATTTTTCAATAATTTTTACGCGTATAAACGAAGGCAAGTCTTCATGTTGGTGAGAGATAGCATCTATTTCATGTGTGAAATGGTGCAATGACAGTGAAACCTTGCCTTTTCCCCCTTTTGGAATGCATTGATAAACATAGCCCTCTTTCCCAATGGCATCTTCAATTCTGTATATGCTTCCAGAACTCCTCAGCTTTTTGGCTAATTTAAAAAGAGAGTGCATGATTAGGGCTGCAAAAATGCCTACAGCCAGAGATATTCCAAGCGTAGGGCCAGCTTGAAGTTCGAAATCATTTTGGCAAGTGAGAGCAGACCATCCGAACATCATTAGAAAACCCGTGNNGGAGTCGTCACCTCGACCATGTGCATTATCGGAAACAGCACCATTAGTATCGAAGCTATTGTGATCGGCAAAGCCGAAAAGATTGATCAGGAATTGAATGCCAAACATACCCGAGCCGGCCAGCGCGCAAAACCAAAAGAGGGAGTCTGCTTTAATTAAAGCATCAAAATAATTAATGTTGAAAAACATGGATGATACAACTTTTTTTTACCTGATAATGGTGCACATTGTGATTAATTGCAATGTGAATGAAATCTTATGTGACCAGGAAAGGGTAACCCTATCCCTTCCTTTAAACTCCCCCTATATTTTTATCGCAAAGAAACACANNTTCCTTCTTTGTGTCCTTTGCGTCCTCTGCGTGTTTCTTTGCGATAAAAATTTTAAAATGCGTCGCAAGAAAGGATAACTCTGTCCTTTCCTTTAAACGCACTTTACAGTCCCAATTAAATATTTTTTTATTTCTTGGTTTGTGTCCTTGGTGTGTTTCTTTGGGTTAAGCTTTTTTTAGTTGATTTAAAACAGGTCGAATTATACTATTGTTCGATCGTCTTAAAAGAATTAATTTTAATTTTAAACTCAAACTGGTTGGTTTTATGGCTGGACCCCTTGAATCGCTGTCGTCAACGCCCGTAGATGGGATTACATTGCAATCGCCACCAGCTCCTATTGCTGTAGATGATACATATCCCTCCGTTACTTTTTGCCCTATGATGTGCATACCCACACGCCACACTCTTTCCGACATCGAAGAAGAAAGCAAAATTACCAGGAGGTTTAGCGGAGTAAAGGATAATGCCACTGAAACACTTTCCACGAGCAAGTGGGGGGATTTGATTAGATCTGCCAAAAAGTTGGATCGCGCCATGTACATTTTGGGATGCCTCCAGCATAAAGATGGTCGGGGGCGCCCCGTTTTGCGCTGCTATGACGGCTACAACTTAATAAGACATTTAGCTCTGTCTGATAAAGATCCAACTTCTAGAATGCCCATCGACATGGTTTACTTTTTGGCCTTGAAGTTTTTTTGCTTTGACGACCAAGGTAGAAGAAAGGAATTGCCTGAATCTGAACAATCATTCGTTCCATTGCTTGAAAATAGTGTGCCAGCCTCCATGCATTACGAGGCTGATGTAATGCGGCCAATTCCATCGCGGACAAATCAGCTCATTGTGCAAGCTGTAGCACTTATGGGCAGCATGGAGGCCGATGATAGTGAAGTAGAACTTAAAACGATTGAAGATGTTGAGCTCAAAAGGAGCCATGCCACCCAGCACAGTGAGCAGCTCGTTTCTTTTGCTAAAGCGCATTTGGAAAAAACTGACCCAGCGGAGTATGTGCTCTGGTTAGCTAATGAAGCTCAACTTGGTGTTGCTAGCGCGCAGTTCGAAATGGGAGTTTGTCTATATAATGGCAAAGGTATCCCTAAGGACGAGACGGCGGCGGCTGGCTGGTTTGCTAAGGCGGCGGCACAAGGAGATGCTGGAGCGCAATTTGAACTGGGGCTTTGCCTATTTCTAGGCGAAGGTATCCCTCAGGACGAGAAAATGGCTGTGGAGTGGTTTACTAGGGCGGCAGCGCAGGGAAATGCTCTGGCACAATTAAATCTTGGAAACTGCCTATTTGGCGGCAAAGGTACTGCTCAGGACGATGGGGCGGCAGTTAGCTGGTTTGCTAAGGCGGCCACACTGGGGCATGCGTTAGCACAATTAAACTTTGGAAATTGTCTATCTTGTGGTCGAGGTACTTCTGAAGATAAGGAGGCTGCAGTTGAATGGTTTGCTAAAGCGGCAGACCAAGGAATTCCTGAAGCACAACGCGTATTAGCGCACTGTTATCAGATCGGTTACGGAACTTCTCTCAATCTAGAGATTGCCTTGAAGTGGTATAAGGCAGCCGCAAACCAAGGTCATGCAGAGGCGCAACATCAGATTAGATTGCTTAGCCCTTACGCAGAGGCCTCAGGGACTATGAGCGCTGGCGGTAGAGCCGAAGGCGAAGAAACACTTGAAGAACTGCTCGATCCAGAAGATAGAGAAAAGAGGGAAAGAGAAATTGGCCACTCTATTAAGCCTAAAAGAAAATGGGATCAAGATAGATCTCCTCACAAAGAATAAGGATGATTATTCAGCTGTGGTCAGTAAATTCTAGCTTGGCAGTGTGGTTAGTGCGCTGTCAAAATATAAATTTCCGAATTTGGCCAGCGCGAAAGCTTT
>PLSG01000304.1 GCA_003164155.1 Parachlamydiaceae bacterium
GGGCATGTAGCCCAGGGCAAGCGCAGCGTAGCCCTGGGAAGGTAATGATAAATATTGCACCCCTGAAAGGGGTGCGGGCTGTATTTTCAAAATGTTATGAAATGAGATAGAGGCATATAGCAGATGTGGTAAAACTTTGTTTATTATAACTCAGCCCGTACCCCTTTCAGGGGTACAATATCCATCATTACCTTCCCAGGGCTGCGCTGCGCTTGCCCTGGGCTACATGCCCACACCCCCATTCGGGGGTGAATACAAAGATATGAGCATGTGCTACGCATAAGCTAAGACAGAAATAGCAGATAGAATCCAAACACTATTAATTAGAATCCAAATTCAATTAATCTAAAAGATAAGCATGCATCCACTTTTTGATCAGCCTATTTATTGCCCTGTTCAGCTTGGCCAGCCTCTCCCTAAAATGCCTCCAGAAAGCGGTATAGAATGCCTTCCCGTGGTGCCTTACGAGGAAGCTTTAGAGCCCAACGAAAGTGCTCGCTTGGCTATCTTGCAGAAAGAGCGCTTTCAGCTGATTGCCAATCGCGATCTTTGTCGTAGATATGGTTGGCAAGGAGATGACATCGCATTTACTCCTCAAGATTTTGCCAGATATCTTCAAGCCAAAGGGCGCGAAGCGTGGATCGTAGGCTCTCAAACTAGACCCATGCATATCCCCAAACACGATATCGACATCCGCTTTTATCTCAGTGCTAACCACTATGCTAATAAAACTGAACTACAGGACAAGCTTGAGCATACCATAAGCGGATTTATCCGCTGGAGAATGCGTCAAAAATCGCGAGAACATGTGCGCACAATCCCCGATAATATTTCCACGCGTTTGGCAGTTTATGGTGTAGCTATTCAAATTTTCGCCCTTCCCGAGCAACCCCAAACTCCTAGCTGGGCTTTAATTCAGCTAGGTTCTTTGCAGATCAATGCGCTTTACCGTGCCCGGCTGCATAGTATCAGCAGTTCCACAGGTGGGCAGTGGAGCATCTTGCGCAGCGTAGCCCGTTGGTCAATAGGACATAGTTTTGCGACTGATCACTCAGGTTTTATGACTGCTAAGGGATACGCCTCAAAACGCATTTGCCAGATCTCCCATCCGCAATTTTTGCACAATCTGATCTACCGCCTGATGCTCGAGGCCAGTCATGGATCGCGCTTTTTGCATTCTTTGGATAGGTCCAGTCCTTTACTGAAAACTGCTGTAGAAAAGTTTTTTCTAGAACATGCGCGCGATTTTGAATGGGGCAAGCCGGCGATTATCACCAAGAATCTTCTGCGCTATATGAAAGAACACGCCCGCACGCCACACAAACGCTTAGCCGACTTCTTGTATCTCCTGCGCGTACTGCAACATCAACCGCAAGCTTGTGCTTTTTTAGCCCAAGCTTTTCTCGAGATAGCTAAGCTGCATGATGCCGACGTACAGATCGCGGCTTTTGCCAATTTCGCGGAATTCATCCATACACACCCCACGCACACCGCTTCTTTTTTAGCGGTCCTGCAAGGACTGTGCATCTGCTGTAAATGGACCAACCAAGAAAGCCCGGCAGGCAGCATAAAGGCCTATACCGGTCTGACCACAGAGGATTGGCGTCCTTATTTTATTTTTAAAGAGACCCATTTTGCGTTGCCTTTCGACTACTACTCTCCCCTTAACTTGGCAACCTCTTTGCTAACCCATTGGCCGGTCATCTTCAAAATCCCCGCAAGCACAGCCCTCTTAAAGGGATTATTCACTTTTTTAGAACTGCCCGCAAAGTATTTGGAGGTAGATCTACAGCAATCCCTGCAGCACGTTAAGGCAGATCTTTTGGCTGGTTTTCAGCAGCATTATGTAATAGAAATCATAGATCAGTTTCATGGCAAGGGGATCGCCACAATGTGGTCTGAGAAAATGCGCGCATCTCATACACTGCCTTCCGTCTCCTCATCTATGGAAGCAACAAAATACTCTGAGGCAGAGTCTAAGCAAAAAGATTTAGAGAAAGCCCATTTAAAGAACTTGTTAAATCAAGCCCACAGGCATCTAGCTCAATCAGAAAATTCTTTAGAAACATGTCGTTTCATTACCCTTATGTGCAAACTTGCCGAGCCGCTGCTTAATGAAAAAGAATTGCTCGAGGACCTCACAGCACTCAACACTTTGCTCGTGGCCATCAAAACCTCACCTGAAAAAACCACTCTTTTCGATACATTAAAACCACACATCGACGATTTCTTTCCTCATCTTGAAGCTAACCTTCTACACCCCAAGCCTGACATACGCGCGTTGGTGGTTGACTTCTACTTCCATATTCAACATGCTCTCAGCCCCCATCATAGCAGTCTCATCTTTTCGAAAATTTTGGTAGCTTGTAAAAAAGAAAACATCACATCCAGACATAGGCTTATCGCACATGGGCTGCAAAACTCTTTCTTCTCTGATCCTCACATGCGTCTTAGCTTTTACAGTGAATTGCTATCTTCTAGCGATCTGAACGTATTGAAACAAGCCTTTCAGTTAGTCGAAAGCGCCCTAAACGACTCTGTCCACGACAAGATTAAGCTAGCTTGGCTCCCCACTTTAATGCGCAAGCTGCTAACTGCCCAATGTCATCGCGAAGCTTGTGAGCTATTGTTACATTTGCGCAGGCACGATAAACAGCTCTTTCAACGCTTTTTAGAAGCTGCTTACACGCAGGTTTTTCGCCAACAATTAGTGGAGGCGGCCAAAGCTTTAAGCTTTCTGCCTAAAGATCCCCAAGCCACCAAAACAGCTTTGCGCGTACTCATCTTAGTGCTCAAGGGTGAAGTCCATGAGACAGTCTTAAAGGATAGTAGTGAATTGTTTTCCCGCGAAATTGCCGCGCATTTTTTAATAAAAAGTAAACGGCCTAATCTGGCTATGCGCTACCGGCTAATGCGTTTAGCCAACCGACTGCTGCATAACAAAGCTAAATTATCTTCGGCAACGCGCAGCTTATGTCTTGAGCATCTGGTTGTGAAGTGCATGGAAACCAACAAAAAGCACCCACGCCTTACAGTATCAAAATCTTATCGCCAAATGGCTTTGCATACCTTCAAAAAGCTAGCTCCGCTCTTTGAAGATTCGCGTGAGATACAAGAGCTCTATCAATTTTTTCTAGTGCGCATGGCGGCGCTTATCGGATCCAAACAAGCCACTTTTGTTTTTTTAGGAAAAGCCCTGCTTGAACACGCCATTCCCCTGAAACATCCTCAGCGAAAACCTCTCAAATGGCTGCTGGATAAGCAAACCCTCAATACTCGATTTTTTGAAACCTTTCGCCGTTTTGCGGTAGAGCTAAGCCCAACACTAAGCACACATAGTGCTTTTCAAAGGGCCGGCAGTGATCTTGTGGCCACAGACATAGCAGAAAAACAGGATAAAGAAGAAAAAAGCTACGTGGAATCTCCCGCACTTATCATAAGAACTTCTACAGCTTGGAAAACACACCGGCAACGCGATTCGTCTGAAAAATTGGAGATGACCAAGAACGCTATTTTATGGCTCATAGATAACATACCCGTAAGTGGTAAAGAATCGCATACCCGACTTTTCAATCACTGCCAATTTATTGTCCAAGGACTGGTGGAAGGGAAAAAACGCCTTTCAGCCCTTTCAGAAGATGAGCAGTTTGTGATAGCCGAGAATTTACTAAGCGTCATGGAATTGCTGTCAAAAGCTTCACGGGCCGACACGCTGAATGAAACTTTCCGTCTTTTTTCTTTAATGGCCGATATGCCGGCCTCCCCAAGCATTCGCTTTGAAAAAATCCAGAGCGCAGAAAAAAGGGAAATTTTAGATCAAAGACGGCTAGCCATTGCGACGGCCCTGCTTCACAATTTTCTGCTGCGCCGCTCTAAAAATGCTTCTGAAAATAGATCTCAAAAATTCAACTTCGAAGCGATGCACTTTCTTACGCGTTTTCTGCTTAGCCTCGATCTGAGAAGCGGCGTGGCTTATCAACTGATGATTAGGGCTATAGCTTTCTTGCCAAGAAATCCTCCGCACGCGTTGGAATACAAAGAAGCTGTGAGTATATTGAGCAAGCTGTGTGCGCATTCAGAAGGAGCCTTGCGCACACAGCTGCTGCTTCAGCATTGCGTTTTAAGGACAATTAAAGAAGGCATTAATGAGGCATCCACAAATCACTTAATGTTGGCTATGCAACTTTGTGGACAGCTAATTGAGCATCGTTTAATCGCGGCAAATGGTTGGCGGCCACTGAGCAATATCCTATGGCTGGCAACGAAAAGATTAACTACTAGCAAAATTAAGCTAGCAGATGAAAATCTTTATAAATGGATCATTCTTCCTCTCATCGAGACACAAGGGTTGTGCGCTTGTAACCCAAAACTCCAAAATGAGATTCTTAGCGCTCTTTCAAGGATGATCACATTGAAAGACGAATGGCTGCCACAGCTCCTTCCCGTTCCACAAGATCTTCTGGAGTTTTATTTATATAGAACAATGTGGTTAAGTGAGGAAGAGCGCCATCAAGCAAATAGATGGCTAGAAGAACTCCCTCCTCTTTCTTCCTTCGATCCAGCGCTTAAAAATCTGCATACTCGCTATCACATTGCACTTAAGATCCAATCAAAAGATAATGCAACTTACAAAATAACTTTTAAAGATTATTTAAACTTAACTTTCACTGAAAAAGAAATGCTACTGCCTCTCATAGTCAAAAGCTTAAAAGACCAACCTTCTTTAGAGCATTTTGATCCACGTGCCCCCACCTCTCTTTTCGAAGCCTTTGTCAGCATCTTTCTACCTTTTATAAACGCTCTCTCCCAGACCCTATCTTCTATGGAATTAGAGATCCTCGAAAACTATAGCCTAGAGATACTTTTCCGCTTCTTGGACCGCTTTGAAGAACTCCCCGATTATGAAACATTCCTTCCGTTCGAGCTAAATTGCCTTAATATGCTATCTCAAACCTGTTCACCTAGATTTCTGCAAGATTTAGTACTTCCACGCCTTCTCAGGCATTATATGTCGACCACATCGCCCGCTAATCGAAATATGGCCTTGGAAGCCTTAAAAGAAATTCATGAGGAATTTGAAGATGAGTATGAAGGAGAGGAGTATGAAGAAGACGATTATATGCTTTCATATGCTTGGAATAAACTTTTCGAAGAAGAAGCTGAGAACGCACAGTTGCTAGTCGATAATAAAAATATTACACTAAAAGAGTTCGATGATTTTGCTGACAGAGTAAAAAATCTGCTTATTCTGGGAGGAAACATACCTTTGGCTTTAGTTGAAATAGCGAATTTACTGAAAGCACTCCTTACTTGTCTTAAAAAATTCAAAGGCTCCTCCTCTTACACAATCATGCTTCAAAACCTTAATAGAATGTTAGGCTTTGCCATCGAAAAAGGACCTTTTAAACACCTCCGAGGCCTCACTCCAGAAGCTTTGTCCAACAAAGAAGTTCAACAGCTAACTAGTGCCCAAATAAGTCTGCAAATTGATATGTTAGATGAATTAATAACTCCTGCAACATATTCACAGGCGCTTAACTCGCTGGAAAAATTGCGCCCATCTTATCACATGCTCTCTGCCCATCCCGTATATAAAAATAAACATTTTATAGGCACTGAAGCTTTATCCTACTGTTTGTTTGCGCAAGACCCCTTACAATGCCACCCTATACTTCGCCACTATGAACAATTTTTCCTTAAAGCTTGTCATGCGCACAACTTCTCATTTGCGCTCAACTGCCTACACGCACTTTTAAATCAAAGCTTTACCTTTACGGCCATCCCCCTCATCGTCGATATGCTCATTGAAGTTTTCCGTCAAAGAAAAACCCAGCCAAATGCCCGCATGCTTAGTGATCCTAACCTCCTCATGCGCTTGCTTAGTAAAAGCCCCTCTTTGCTACGCAAAGAGCCTTACTCTAAGCTGAACCCAGGCAGCTTGCCTCTCGTTTTAAACCCGCTGCGCTTTATGCTAGAGTATAACAGTGATCTTGAAGCTTTTCAAAAGAAAATCCAAACCGTCTCTTTTTTAAAAAATATTAGCGAGGTCTGCCTCACAGCCATCCAGCTATATCATAAATCCCTGCCAATGCTGCATGCGCTGCCGGGTGCACCCATTTTGGAATCTTTAATGCCCATTGAAGAACATTTAGCTAACGCCCCCTATCTTCTTAAAACAGATCTAGCTGCCCAAGATATTCTCGCTTTGGAAAAAGAATGCCAAGCCATCAAAGCCCATTGGACCCCCCTATGGGACAAACTTTCCAATGAAAAAGCTATAAACTTTACTAAAAAGAGCTTAGAATCCACGTTTGGAAAAATCCGTGCCTCTCATTATACTGTGAGCACTTCGAAAGAAAAAGCAGCTCCCCTCGAAAGAACAGAAGAACTAACAGAGGAGGCTATGAAATTGAAGGGAAAAAACCTAGAGTTCTCATTTGCATGGACTCCCTCTGCCGATGATGCTTCTTTGAAAAAGACCGTAAATGAAAACATGAAAGGCATAGCATCTAAACTCGGAAAGCCCAAAGCCTCCCAAGCTCGCGCATCTGCGGACAAAAAGAAACCACCGCTTGAAAAGAAAAAATAAAAACATGTCCGGCATGGTTCAAAGAAAAGAATGGCCGCAAAAGAACACAAAGAACGCAAAAAAAGAGAAGGAGAGTAATAACTCTCACTGAATGAGTGAACACATCAGAAAAACAGGCCTTATTCACCTTCCTTTTGTGCGTTCTTTGTGTTCTTTTGCGGCCATTCCTTTGGATTTGAGCCTTACCCGTATGTAGCTATTTTTGAACCAAGCCACCTGTCCACCTTTTCGGACAGAGAATTTGGTCGAGTGAAACACTGTCTGGAAAGATAAAAATAACCACAGTAAAAAGGTAAATATGACCTCTTTTTGTAATCTACCCATCTATTGCCCTGTGCTGCCTGCTTCGCCGCTACCCACACTTCCAGGAAAAAACGACATAATATGCATGCCAGTGGTGCCTTATGAAGAGGCTTTAAGGCCTAAAGAAAGAGCGCGCTTGGCCATTCTTCAAAAAGAGCGCTTCCGGCTGATTGCCAATCAAGATCTATGCCGCAAGCACAGTTGGCAGGCAGAAGACATCGAGTTTACTCCCCAAGATTTTGCCAGATATCTCCAAGCCAAAGGCCGCGAAGCCTGGATCGTGGGCTCTCAAACAAGACCCACGCATATCCCCAAGCATGATATAGACATTCGCTTTTACGTCAGCGGTAGACCTTTTGCCCATAAAGCCGCACTACAAGATAAACTCGCCTATCTCATTAGCCGGTTTATTCGCTGGAAAATGCGCCAAAAATCGCGTGAATGTGTAAGGGCAATTCCCGATAATATTTCCACGCGCTTGGCAGTTTATGGCGTGGCTATTCAAGTTTTTGCCCTTCCTGAGCAACCGCACACTCCCAGCTGGGCTTTAATCCAGCTAGGTGCTTTGCAGATCAATGCGCTTTACTGCACCCGGCTGCATAGTATCAGCAGCTCTACTGGTGGTCAGTGGAGCATTTTACGCAATGTAGCGCGTTGGTCCATAGGACACAGCTTTGCAACTGATCACGCAGGTTTTATGACCGCTAAGAGTTATGCTTCAAAGCGCATTTGCCAGATCTCTTACCCTCAATTTTTGCATAATTTGATCTACCGTCTCATGCTCGAAGCCAGCCATGGATCGCGCTTTTTGCATTCTTTGGATAGATCCAGCCCTTTGCTGAAAACCGCCGTGGAAAAGTTTTTTATAGAACATGCGCGCGATTTTGAGAGAGGCCGGCCTGTGATAATGACCAAGAATCTTCTGCGCTATATGAAAGAACACGCCCGCACTCCACACAAACGCTTAGCTGACTTTTTATATCTTCTGCTCGTACTGCAGCATCAACCCCATGCTTGTGCTTTTTTAGCCCACGCTTTTCTCGATATCGCCAAGGTACATGAGGCCGACGTGCAGATCGCGGCTTTTGCCAAGTTCGCGGAGTTCATCCAAGCACACCCCACCCTCACCGCTTCTTTTTTAGCGGTCTTGCAAGGGCTATGTATCTGCTGTCAATGGACCACCCAAGAAAGTCCTGCCGGCAATATAAAGGCCTATACAGCGCTACCCACGGATGACTGGCGGCCCTATTTTATTTTTAAAGAGACCTACTTCACATTGCCTTTTGACTACTACTCTCCCCTTAACTTGGCAACTTCTTTGTTAACGCATTGGCCAAAGATCTTCACAATCCCCGCATCCACCACTCTTTTACAAGGATTATTCGCTTTTTTAGAACTGCCCGCAAAGTATTTGACACAAGATCCAGAGCTATCCTTAAAGCACGTCACAGCAGATCTTTTAGTGGGTTTTCAGCAACACTATGTGAGAGAAATCATCGACCAATTTCACGGCAAAGGTTCTGCTAAAATGTGGTATGAAAGCATGCTCTCATCTCATACCAGACCTTCTACACCCTTATCTATAGAAGCCGGCAAATCTACTGAAGCAGATTCTAAGCAAAAAAATTTAGAAAAAATTCACTTGTTGAACTTATTAGGACAAACCCACAAACACCTAGCCAACTCAACAAAATCATTAGAAGTATGTCGCTGCATTACCACCATGGGCAAACTGGCTGAACCAATTCTGGATGAAAAGGAATTACTCGGGCATCTTGACGTCCTGATCACTTTGCTAGAAGCCATCAAAGCCTCCTCTGAAAAAACCTCTCTATTGAACACACTAAAGCAGCAAATCGACGATTTCTTTCCCCATCTTGAGGTTAACTTGCTAAATCCAGCGCCCAAAATACGCGCTTTGGCTGTAGACTTCTACTTCCAGATTCAAGATTTTCTCAGCCATCCCCATAGCCTCAACTTTTTTACAAAAATTTTAAAGGCCTGCAAAAAAGAAGATACGCTGTCTAAGCATAGGCTTATCATTCATGGGCTGCAAAACTCCTTTTTATCCGAGCCCTCTATACGTCTTAGCGCTTACTGTGAACTACTTTCTTCAGAAAACCTCACAGTATTAAAACAAGCCTTTCAGCTAGTTGAAAGCGCCCTCAACGATTCTGCGCATGACGCGGATAACCTAAAGTGGTTTCCCACGTTAATGCGCAAGCTGCTAGCTGCCAAATGCCAGCGAGAAGCTTGCGAGCTATTGTTGCATATGCGCAGATACGATAAACTGCTCTTTCAACGCTTTCTAGACGCTGCCGAAACGCAAGTTTTTGGCAAGCAATTAGTCGAAGCTGCCCAGATTTTAAGCCTTCTGCCTAAAGATCCGCAAGCCACCAAAATAGCTTTGCGCGTGCTGATATTAATGCTCAAGGGTACAGCCAATAAAACTTTTGTGGAGATGTGTAGCGAATTATTTTCCCGCGAAATCTCAGCGCATTTTCTAATGAAAACCAAACGGCCTAATCTACCTATACGCTACCGGCTACTGCGCTTAGCCGACCGACTACTGGATAACAAAGCCAACTTATCTCCTACCACGCGAAGCTTATGCCTTGAGCACCTCGTTTTGAAATGCATGGAAACCCATAAAAAGCATCAATGCCCTACAGTGACAACGTCTTATCGTCAAATGGCTATACGCACATTCAAAAAGTTTGTCCATCCGCTCGAAGATTCGCGTGCCATCCAAGATCTACATCAAATTTTTTTAGTGCGCATGGCTTCTCTTATCGGATCTAAACACTCCACTTTTATTTTTTTAGGAAAGATACTGCTCGATCACACCATCCTGAGCAAACACCCTCAGCGAAAACCACTCAAGTGGTTAGTAGATAAACAAACTATCGACGCGCGATTTTTTGAGACCTTTCGCAATTTCGCCTTAGAACTACACCCTGCGCTAGCCGCTCATAGAGATTTCTCCAACAAAAACTTTGATCACACTGTCACAAATACGACAGAAGGAAAAGAAGAGGAAAAAACGGAAAAGCACTACGTAGAGCCCACTATTGATACAAAAATAATTTCTAGCGCATGGAAAACATGCCGACAGCGCGATTCTTCTGAAAAACTAGAGTTGACAAAAAACGCTATTTTATGGCTTTTAGATAATATGTGCGTAAACGGTAAAGAAACACATGCCCGCCTGCTCAATCACTGTCAATTTATCATTCAGGGACTTGTCGATGGGCAAAAACGCCTGTGCGTTCTTTCCGAAGACGAACAGTTTTTTATAGCCAACAATTTGCTGCACGTCATAGAGCTGCTGGCAAAGAGTTTGCGTAGCAATACGGTCAACGCAGCTTTTCATCTTTTTTCTTTGGTGACGGGTACGCCCACTCCCCAAGCAATTTGCTTTGAACAGATCCAGAGCACACAAAAAAGAGGAATTTTAGCTCAGAGACGGCTGAGCATTGCGACGACACTGCTCCAAAACTTTCTGCATCGTCGTGCGGAAAGTATTTCTAAGGATAAGCCTCAAAAACTAACCTTCGAAGCTATGCATTTTCTTACGCACTTTCTTCTAACCTTAGATCTAAAAAGCGGTATGGCCTATCAACTTATGGTTAGAGCTATAGCTTTCTTGCCAAGAAATCCTCCACATGCGTTGGAATACCCGGAAGCTGTGAGCATACTGAGCAAGCTGTGTACACATGCAGAAGGCGCCTTGCGCTCACATGTACTACTGCAGCATTGTGTTTTAAGGACAATTAAAGAGGGCATTAATGGATCGTCCGAAAGCCACTTATTTTTGGCTCTCCAACTATGCGGCCAGCTCATCAACCATCGCTTGATCGTGGCAGATTGTTGGCAGCCGGTGACACACATCCTCTCGTTATTAATGCAGAGATTAAGGGCTAGCAAAATTAAGCCCACCGATGAAGATTTTTATAAATGGTTAGTCCTTCCCCTCATCAAAACCCAGGCTTTGAATGCTTGCCCTATATTATTTCGAAAGAACTTTCTCTCTGATCTCTCAACGGTAACCACCTCAAGTGATGTGTGGCTGCCACAACTGTTGGCTCCTCACCTCCTGATGGAGTATTATTGGTGGCGAATAGTCGCTTATAATATACCTACTCCAAGTGCACGAGCGTGGCTAAAAACACTCCTTTCTCTTTCAAACCTCGATCCTGCACTTGAAAAGTTGCATACCCAGTGTCATATTGGGCTTTGTCTTCAGTCTAATGATAGCGAGGCCTTTAAAGCCATTTTCAAAAATTATTTGACCCTGGAATTCGCGAAAAAAGAGGCTCTGCTAGCGGTAATGATCAATGCTCTGGTCAGACATCTTTCCGCTGTGGAACATTTCAATCCCCGTACATCCGCCTCGCTTTTTGAGCCCTTGGTTACCTCCTTTTTGCCTTTTATCCATGATCTCATGGAAGTTAACGCAGCACATTCCCCCTATTTAGAGTTTATAGAAGAGCAAATAGAGTCACTTTTTAAATTTTTTGAGGCATTCAAAAAATCCCCTGCTTATGAAACATTTCTAGCACACGAATTGAGTTTCATCCAAAAGCTCTCTGAAATGTGTACAAGTGGATTCATGCAAACTCACATAATTCCACGCTATCTCGATCATTATATGTCCGCACCTTTATCTTTTAAATTAAAAATGCTGCATGTTTTAGAGGAAATTCATCACAAATTTGAGCACGAATATGCAAAAGAAGAGAGTGATGCATATAGTTATACATGTTCATTCGCTTGGAATGAACTTTTCAAAAAAGAATCCCTATATGCAAAGTCTCTACTCGATTCCCCTAAGAAAAATATTAGCATAGGCGATATCGAGTTGTTTGGCTGCAGAGTAGTCAGCCTGCTTCTCTTAGGAAGAGCAATACCCTTACATTTAGTTCAAACAGTTAATTTACTGATAAATTTTAGAAATCTTATTCGAAATTTAAGCGAGTCAGAATCCACATATAAATTGGGGCTTGAAAGTCTGCATGTAATGCTAGACATTGCTATCAAGAAGGGACCATTTACATATTTAAGCGAGTCCCTTCCCAAAACCTTGTCTAGTGAGGGAGCAAAACACCTAGCTGCTGCAAAAATGGATCTGCAGCTTGGCCTATTACATGATCTAACGATTACTTTAAATGAGTCCTTGGCGCTTTACTGGCATGAGAGATTACAAAACTCCTACCACACCATCAGCAGCCATGAAGAATATACAGATAAATATCTTAATAACACTATAATTTTATCGTACTGTTTGTTTGCTAAAGATCCCTTAAGCTGCAGAGCTATACTTCGCCAATACGAACAATTTTTTCTGAAAGCCTGCGATCATCTCAACACAGAATTTGCAATCGATTGTCTAAGTGCTATTGAGATGCGAGGCCATATCTTTTCGACCATTCCACTCCTCGTCGATCTGATCGTAGAGGCTTTCCGAAGAAACAAAATAAAACCTACCCCTTCTATCTTAATGAACCCTCAACAGATCATGCTTTTGATAGGAGGAACAAAGTCTCTGCTGCAAACTAAGCCTTACAACCATTTAAATGAACAGGCGCTTCCGTCACTTTTGCCAGCCTTGAAGTATATGTTAATAAATAATGGCTTCGACATTGAACACTTACAAAAGAAAATTAAAAATCCAAGCTACATGAAAAGAATTAAAGAGATCAGCTTCGAAGCATACCGGATGAGTTATGCCTGCCTTTCCAAATTTAAAGACCTTCCCGATGCCCCTCTTTGGAAAACTTTGCTCTCCATGAGTATCCAAGTGCTTAACCTCCACACCTTTTTGCGTCCCTATTTCCCTGCAAAAGAAATGGTGGCATTGGTGAAGGAATGCCAAGCACTCGTCACCCCTTGGGATCCACTCTTGAATGAGGTTTCTAAGTATCGCCAGCTAATGACTCCCAAGGCTTTAGAACACAAGATAGGAAAAACACTGGCTCACATACTTTCTGAAGCTCCCAAAGCGGCCAAAGAACCTATTAAAGTCACTGAAGAACGAACTACAGCACCTGTAGAATCTAAAGAGAAATCCATGAATTTACGCATCTTATCCGAGATCGGAACCATCCAGACTTCTTTGGAAGCCGCCTTACAAGGCTTAATGAGTGAACAAAAGAAGCTTGAAGTCTTCGAAGACTCTAAAAATTTGGTCTCCCCGCACAAAAAGAAAACTGGGCATAAAAAGAAGAATAAGAAAAAATAGAGACATTTGCCTGTGTTAGGACAGCCTCTTGGATACACCCACAACTCTTTCTAGAATAGACATCAACCTAAAAATATCATGAAAAACACCCCTAAAAATCACGAGGGAGATCTTATTAGAAAAGCACGTTTTAGCTCAGACAAAAGAGGATTGTTAATTTCCGGGAGCCCGCCTCGGGCTAGGGTGTTGATTTTGTAGTGTTTACCAATAATAAAATCACACCAA
>PLSG01000216.1:0-15010 GCA_003164155.1 Parachlamydiaceae bacterium
TTCTTGGAAGTGCAGGAAAAAGTACGCATAGCCAGGGCAGCAGGAACTCTTTCTGAGTCTCAAAAAGGCGAATTTCGCGCCGAACTTGCCGCCGCAAAAGCGCGCATGGGATATGACCCAGATGTGGTAGGCGCGATAATGCGCATCAAGTATCCCGCATATAATCTTGTGAGAAATGATGGATCCTTTATGGTCGCTGATCCCTCAAGGGACGTTAGCCAAATGGCCTATGTCAGCATGTTGCAAGTGGGTCTATCTCCTGAGGAACTACGCGAAGAGCAAGCTCTGGGAACAGGTCTGTCCGATCATCATATTTTAAGCCGAAAAATGTTTAATGCCGTTCAAGGATTTATAAAAAAAAACCAGGGCCAGTTGCCCAAAAAGTTAAGCATTCGCTTTAGCAATGCCGTGCATACTATGCTGCTGGTGATCGAACGCGACGCCGCAAAACCTGGAAATATTCATCTTTCGGTGATCGATAGCTTTGGGGATAATGGCGCAGATTACGGAAAAAAAGGCGTGCTCAATGCAGCTAAAAAGGCATTGGTACAAACACTTGGGATGAGGGAGGAAAACATGGATGTAGTGCATAGTTCAGTCGATCAAAACAACGACCACGCTTGTGGCATACATGTAGACCGCAATGAAGCTCAGTTGATGAACGATCCTCGCCCGGTTTACGAAATTTTAAAGTTGCGCAACAGGGGGCCCATTTCCAATGCAACGGGGCCCATTTTGCCCTATCGCGATTCGACTAATCTACGCAATTGTTTGAATGAGGATATAAAATTGGCGCGTCAGCAATACAATGAGATTTTTAATGGAGTCTCTGAAGAGCAGAAGACCTTACTTAGGAGGTCTCTTGAAGACTATGAAAAAAATATGGCAGGGGAAAAGCGCATGCATGCAGGACAGGCGATTGGACGCAATCCTCCCATGATGCTCACTGAAGCATATGGCCGCCTAGGGATCTAATCCATATAAGGCTTTGGACGCGAGCCCTTTGGTGATTTCGTATACAGACATCTCGTACACGAAAATATAAGGGCTCGCGCCCATTTCGATGCTTTGTCTTCTGAATGTTTTGTTTTTTGTTTCCTAAAATGCCGATTTGCGCCATGATGCTTGGATCACAAGAGTGTACAAGTGCTTAAAGATTCTAAGCCGTGCACAAGCTCATCCCTTACAAGTGATCTTATGTTGACAGAAGATGTATATAAAGCAGGCCTGTGTATCCGGAAGGGAGGGCTGGTCATATTCCCCACAGAAACAGTGTATGGGATAGGCGCCTCAGCTTTAAATCAAGAGGCTTGCCATGCAGTCTACCGCGTAAAAAACCGCCCCTCAGATAATCCCTTAATTGTGCATTTAGCTTCTGTTGATCAGATCGCCTCGCTGTGCGAGGTTGATGACACCTACGCGCCGCTCATTCGCCACTTTTTGCCAGGTCCGCTCACGCTCATCTTCAAGAAAAAAGATCCCGCACTATTTACTTCAGGCCTAGATACTGTAGCCATTCGCATACCCCAGCTAGAGCTTGCCCGGGCGCTGATTGCCGCCGCAGGCGTGCCAGTCGCCGCCCCTTCGGCAAACTTATCTGGCAGGCCATCTATTACGCGTTGCGTCGATGCCGTCGAACAGTTTGCCGACAAAGTAGACATGATTTTGCAAGGACCCGACTGTAGTTTGGGAATTGAATCGACTGTTGTTGATTTAAGTGGGCCGATCCCTGTATACTTGCGGCCAGGCAGCGTCTCTATTGAAGAGCTACAGCCTTTTTTGCCGGGCATAGTAAAAGCTACGGATAGCCCAGGCAAAAAAGTGATCAGCCCAGGGATGAAATACCGCCATTATGCTCCTGAGTGCCGCGTGGTTATCCTCGAAGATATGCGCTTAGTGGAAGATGCGCCGCATAGCGGTCAAATTGGATTTCAGCTTGCACAAAATGCGCAAGTAAACATAAAAGTGGGAAACAATAGTGAATACACGCGCATGCTCTACGCATTTTTCATAGATTGTGATAGGCGGGGGCTGAAAACGGCTTACTGTGAATATCCTCAAGCGGGATCTCTGCAAGAGGCGTTGTACCATCGCTTGCTCAAAGCTGCATGCAAATAGAGGCATGCAAATAGTTACGAAATAAGAGAGGAGTATTCAGATCTTAAAATGAAAGTTTTTGTCGTCGTAAACAATCCCCAAGACTGGCCTCTGCATATACCCAACGTTGAGGTTATCTCAGCTAAGGCATACCTTACTGAATTTGAGTACAGCTCTGCACGCTATGTGAGAGTATTCAACTTATGCCGTTCATATCGCTACCAGACGGTAGGATATTATGTTTCCTTGTTGGCAGAAGCGCGCGGCCATAAGCCAATGCCCAGTGTTCAAACGATACAGGATTTGAAATCGCCTTCCATTACCCGTTTTGTTTCGGGGGAACTCGACGAGTTGATCCAGCAAAGCCTCAAGCATATCCAATCGAATAAGTTTCATCTGAGTATTTATTTTGGCCGCAATCTGGCTAAATGCCACGATAGGTTGTGCTCGCATATTTTTAAAGAATTCAAATCCCCTTTCCTGCAAGCCCAGTTCACTAAGAACAATCAGAAATGGATAATGCAGAACATCAACCCCATTATTCCCAGCGAAATACCCGAAGAGCATCGCACTTTTGTGGTCGAAATGGCTCAGGAATACTTCAGCGGCAAGAGGGCCTCGTTTCGCAAAAAAGCTAATACGCGCTACGATTTGGCTATCTTGTACAATCCGCTGGAGTCCACCGCGCCGTCCAACGAAAAAGCCATTTCCCGTTTTGTGAAGGCGGCTGAATCGATTGGGTTCAATACGGAGCTGATCACCAAAGACGACTATGCGCGCATTGCGGAGTTTGACGCTCTATTTTTGCGGGAGACCACCAATGTCAATCACCACACTTATCGCTTTGCCAGAAGGGCCACGGCTGAGCGCGTAGTGGTCATAGATGATCCTGACTCGATTTTGAAATGCACCAACAAGGTGTATTTAGCTGAAGTTCTGGAGCGGCACCGCGTGCCCACGCCTAAAACCCTCATCATTCATCACGGCAATGCCTTCGAGATGATCCAAACGCTTGGCTTTCCCTGCGTGCTCAAGCAGCCAGACAGTGCGTTCTCCTGCGGAGTGGTCAAAGTGGAGAATCAGCGCCATCTTGAAGAGATATTGCCCGATCTTTTGGATAAGTCGGAATTGCTTATCGCCCAAGAGTATGTGCCAACGCCGTTCGACTGGCGCGTGTGCGTGTTCGATCGGCAGCCTTTATTTGTCTGCAAATACTACATGGCCCGCAAGCACTGGCAAATCTATGAAAGACTCGATTCAGGCAAGGTCACAGTAGGCAAATGCGAAACTTTTGCCGTTGCCCAAACGCCCAAAAAAGTGGTCAGCACGGCGCTAAAAGCGGCTAATCTCATCGGCGATGGACTGTATGGGGTAGACCTTAAAGAGCTGGACAACCAAGTATATGTGATTGAGATCAACGACAACCCGAGCATTGACTTCGGGATTGAAGATGCCATTATCCAAGACGATCTGTACTTGAAGATCATGAACGGACTCTTGCGCCGAGTGGAGAACTACAAGAACGAATGGCATACGAGTCGCAAATCTTAAAGGTAATTTATGACACATACAGCTGAATCCCAACTTCCCCTTGTGCGCTTTCACCTCTTCGACGTGTTCGGGATTGAACTCGAATACATGATCGTTGCCCAAGATTCTTTAGATGTGCTGCCGATCACCGATAAAGTGATGTATGCCGTTGCCGGAGCTTACGAGCCGGAAGTCAACCGCGGCGAAATCAGTTGGTCCAATGAGTTGGCCCTGCACGTGATTGAGCTGAAAACTTCGCAACCTGTGCCCAGTCTTAAAGGGGTACAACGCTCGTTTCAAGAGCATATCCGCCAAATCAATGATATTTTGAAGACGGCTAATGCCCGCCTTATGCCCACTGCTATGCATCCTTGGATGGATCCTATGGTGGAAATGCAGCTGTGGAAGCATNNCAGAGCTGCCATATCAATATCCCTTTTGGCGACGACCGGGAATTTGCACAATTGCATGCGGCGATCCGCTTTATACTGCCTATTCTGCCTGCTCTGGCGGCAAGTTCTCCGTTTATGGACGGCAAAACCACCGGAGTGCTCGATAACCGGCTGGACGTGTATCGAAACAACGCCAAAGTCATTCCCTCCATCACCGGATGGGTAATCCCAGAGGTGTGCCGTTCTAAAAAAGAGTATGAAAGTGAGATCTTGGAGAAGATGTACCGCGACATTGCTCCGCTCGATCCCGATAATATACTCCAAGAGGAGTGGCTGAACTCCCGGGGGGCCATCGCCCGCTTTGATCGCAATGCGATCGAAATACGCGTGATCGACGTGCAAGAAAATCCCTTGGTCGACATAGCCATTGCCACTGCCGTAGAAAAGGTGCTGCGGGCTTTGGTCGCCGATAAATGGGTGGCCGTTGACAAGCTCAACCAGATGGATACTCTGTCGCTGCACAATATCTTTTTGCAGTGCATGCGCGACGGAGAAAACGCCCTCATCGCCAACCGCAGCTATTTAGAGGCTTTAGGTTATCGCGGTGCCTCCAAAGCCACGGCAGGGCAACTTTGGGATCATCTAATCAATACATTGATTCATCCCGGGGATGTAGAAAAGACTATCTTGCATGCCTTGGAAGTCATTCTCAAACATGGCACTTTGGCCACGCGCATCCAAAAAGCCTGGAACCGCAAGCCTACCAAAGAGGGCTTAAAGGACATATACAAACACCTGTGCGAATGTCTGGAAAATGGGCAAATGTTTATATAAGCACAAAAATATCGCAGACGATGATTGAGCATAAAAAAGATATCTGCCTTTTATTTACCTGTGAGCATGCCGGCAATATGGTTCCGCACGAGTTCGCTTATCTCTTTGCGGAACATCCAGACGTTTTGCAGACACACCTTGGATACGATATAGGTGCGCTTGAGCTCTTTCAAGCCCTGGCGGATTATTTCGCTGCGCCGCGCTTTTATAGCACGACGACGCGTTTGCTCGTCGAACTCAATCGATCTATTGACAGCGCAAATCTTTTTTCTATGTTAACCAGATCTCTTGGAGTCGCTGAAAAACAGGCCATCATGGATGCCTACTATTTCCCCTATCGCCACCAGGTTGAGTCGCAGATTGCACAGCTGCTGGCAAAGCAAAAAACTGTGCTGCACCTGTCCATACATAGCTTCACGCCTGAGCTCCAAGGTAAAGTGCGCCGCGCCGACATCGGCTTACTCTACGATTCGCGGTACGTGCAAGAAGCCCAAACGGCGGTGCTATGGCAAAGGATTTTACAGCGAGCTCATCCCGAATATGTCGTACGCAGAAATTATCCCTACCTTGGCCGCTCAGATGGCTTTACCACTTACCTGCGCCAAAAATTCGTTGGCCAAACCTATATGGGCATCGAAGTCGAGGTAAACCAAAAGTATCCGCGGACATGCCCTGAAAAATGGGAATCTTTCAAGCACTCTATCATTTCATCAGTGACATCGCTTTTGAAAGCACTTTAGGGCATTGTTCATAAATAGCTATATATACGTAATACTCAAATTCATAGAATTGGCCGCAAAAGAACACAAAGAACACAAAAAAAGAAGGTAAATAAGATCTGTTTTTCGGATGTGTTACCCTCCTCTCTTCTTTTGCGTTTTTTGTGATCTTTTGCGGCCAATTCTTTTCCTACTTATACGAGGATTTAAATATGCTTTACTACCTTCCCGACCTTCAACATGCTAATTTGCCAGAACAAACTGAAGTTCAAAATAAAATTTGCGGGATTCCCTGGGGCGTGCCTGCATCTAAATGGCCAAAGTGTAAGCAGTGTCAAAAATCGCAAACCCTTCTAGCTCAATTTATTCATCATCCGCAAATATTGAATTTAGGGAGAGAGGGGAGAGTTTTAAATGTGTTTATGTGTTGTAATTTTGAGAGCGACGGATGCGAGACCTGGGACGCAGCTTCGGGTGCAAATGCCTGTTTTATCCTCGAACCAGAAGCTTTGGAAGATCACTTGAGTGCTATACCAGCTGATAATCCATTCGTAGAAAGCCAAGGGCTGGTCGTCGGATGGTTCGAGCAAGACGATGGCTTTTCGACGGCGGAAACGAAGGCATTTTATCATGCGGAAGAGTATTTTGCATTAGATGATGAGAAGCTCTTTGAGGTTTCATCGACCACGCGATTGGGCGGTGTGCCAGACTGGATTCAATCTCCCGAAGATGTTCCCGAAAATTGCCGGTTTGTAGGTCAATTAAATGAGCCTTATGCGAAAGTTTCAGGGGATTGTGGAATAGCCTTTGGGGACTATGGAAGAGGTTATATTTTTCTTGAAGATACGCATGCAAATGCTGTTCCCAAAGGTTATTTTTTTTGGCAGTCCAGCTGAAGATATACACTCCATTCTCTAACTTAGAAATCGCTAAACGCAAAGAAACGCACAAAGATCGCAAAGGACGCAAAGAAGGCATAGAAAATGTTTTTTGCTTCTTTGCGGCCTTTGCGATCTTAGTGCGTTTCTTTGCGTTAAAATTTCCTGTTACAGCGCTTTACTAACCCAAGTTGCTAGTCCATGCTACCTAAATCCGGAGGAACCGTATTTGGGTGGCATGGACTAGCAAGTAAAAAATCAGCTTAAAGCGGTTACCTCTCAAGGTTTTGAGCTGAAGGTGGCATTATTTTCGTGTGCTCCAGTCTTCATAACTTTGGCTGCTGAAGTTTTGGCTTAACATTTTTTACTTGCTAGTCCCTCTTAATCCGGTTCCTCCGGATTAAGAGGGACTAGCAACTTGGATTACTAGTACAATGCTTTATTTGAGCATTTTCTTCAGGGCCGAGGTGAATTCCTGAGCACGGGCTTCACACGCCGCGATGCCATCCGCAACGTTTGCGAAATCTACGGTCATGACTCCACTGTAAATTTTTATCTTGGGTTCGGTTCCAGAAGGGCGGATCACGAGCTTGCTGCCGTCATCTAACCAGAAGAACAGAACATCGGACTGGGGGAGACTCAGGGCTGTAGTTTCTCCAGTCAGCTGATTGGTTTTAGTCGAGTTAAGGTAGTCCTCCACTTCAATCACAGCGTGGTTGGCGATGGATTTGGGTGGAGATTGACGCAAATGGAGCATTGCGCTGTCCATGTTTTTTTTTCCCGCTTGGCTGTCGGGAAAGTTAATTGAAAAGAGGTTTTCGCGATAAATCCCATATGTGCGGTAAATCTCTTGCAGTTGGTCGTAGAGTGTTTTGCCTTGTAACTTGGCTTGCAGAGCCATTTCGCATATAAGGGCGCTTGCGCTGATGGCGTCTTTATCTCGGGTATAAGTGCCCAACAGATAGCCGTAGGAATCTTCCCCCCCAAATATGAAGTCGTGGCCTTGGGGGGCTAGCTCCCAAGCGCGGATTTTTTGGGCAATATACTTAAATCCTGTGAGCACGTCATAGCATGGGCAATCATAGGCGTTGGCGATAGCTCTGAAAAGCTCGGTAGTGACAATTGTCTTGACCACCGCTCCATTTCCGATTTTTATGCCCTGTTTAGCGCGCGATTCGAGGATATGTGCCAGGCATAGGCAGGCCAGCTGATGACCATCGAGGATAATGGCGTTTCCGTGATGGTTCACCACCACGCCAATGCGGTCGGCATCGGCATCAGTGGCTATTAAAAGATCTCTGCCGCTCTTTTGCAGCTGCGCTATGCCAAGTTTGAGAGATGATTGGTCTTCGGGATTGGGCGCCTCTATCGTAGGGAAGTGGCCGTTGGGTGCTTTTTGTTCTTCCACATAAGCCAAATTGGTAAAGCCCCAACTGTGCAAGATCTTAGGCACCAAAGTGATGCCTGTACCATGCAGGTTTGTATACAAAATACCGAGTTTAGATCCGTCGCTTTGGTTGGTTTGCGGGTGATATTGGAGTGTGTAGATGGCTTGCAGGTAAGCGGTTTCTACGGCCTCTTCTACATAGGCGATAAGAGGGTGCTGCAGCTGGCTCACGGATTTGATCTGATAGGGAGAGCTTATTTTTTGTACTTGGCGCATGATCCCCTTATCGTGGGGGCTCAATACCTGTCCGCCATCGTCCCAGAAAACTTTATAGCCGTTGTACTGGGGAGGATTATGGGAAGCGGTGATCATGATGGCCGCGCTGCATTGGCACTGACGACATCCAAACGAAATGAGCGGGGTGGGACGCAGATCGCGAAATAAATAGACCTGTATGCCGTTGGCGGCAAGTACTTTAGCGCTTGCTTCGGCAAAGCATTTAGATTGCAATCGGGAGTCATAGCCAATTATTACTGAAAGAGGTGAAGCATTGGGTAAGGCACTCTTTTTTGGCTGCATGTTCAGATAATCTGAAAGCCCTTGCGTGGCCGCCATTACCGTATAGCGATTCATGCGGTTGCTGCCAATGCCCATGACGCCGCGCAGTCCGCCTGTGCCAAATGTCAGAGTGGTATAGAAGGCATCGATGACTTCTTGAGGGTTGGTTTTCAAAAGATCTAAAAGGGCGCTTTTGGATTCACTGTCGTAGGGTCCCACGAGCCATTGGCGCACGCTTTCCTTGGTGGCTGCGTCGCACGTCAAATGCGCTAAAGGATCAGAAGTCAACATAATATGCGCATCTCCGTTGAATAATTGAGTGCAATATTAGCGCGATTCTCGTATTATCATCAAACAAAAATATGTTCAGCTTCTACCAGAGGAACTGGGGGATCTGAACACTTAGGCCGTGTTCACCTTTTCGGTCAACAAGGCCAACACTTAAGGAAGAAGCACACCTATGTCATATCCCCACTATTCAGTGCTGCTAGAAGAAATCTTGCACGCCTTTTCAGATAAGCATATCCGCACCTTTGTTGACGGCACTTTAGGCGCGGGGGGGCATGCCGAGGCCATCTTGCAGGCGCATCCAGAAATCGAGCTTTACATCGGCATAGACCAAGATCCCGATGCCCTGAAAATTGCGGCTGAACGCCTCGCTCCCTGGAAAGATAAGTTGGCACTTTGCCCGGGCAACTTCGCCCAGATGGATAGCTTTTTGCAGCTAAGGGAGGTCAAGAGTGTCGATGGGATTTTATTGGATCTAGGAGTTTCATCGATGCAATTTGATCGGGCAGAAAAGGGCTTTAGCTTTATGCGCGATGGTCCGCTGGATATGCGCATGGATCCCCAGGCGCCTCTCACCGCTGCAGAGATAGTGAATACTTGGTCGGAACAAGACCTTGGGCGATTATTTCGCGAATACGCCGAAGAAAAAAAATGGAGGCAGGCTGCCCGGACGATAGTTTCCGCCAGGAGCCACGGAAATATCGAAACCACTTTGCAGCTGGTCGAAGTCCTGCGTGCAGTTTTTCCTGAAGAGCCCGTCTGGAAAAGAAAAAAGAAAATCCATCCTATGACTTTGATATTCCAGGGATTGCGCATATGTGTCAATAGCGAGTTAGAGGTGTTGAGCCGAGTCTTGCCTAAGGCCATTGCGCATTTGGCGCGCGGGGGCAGGTTGGCGGTGATCAGTTTTCATAGCCTCGAAGATCGCATCGTTAAAAATATACTGCGCTTTGCGGCAGATGATAAATACGATACTTCCGGTTTGGGAGGTCTGTTTCGAGATAAAATCCCGGAAGTGGAGCTCGTCACCAGAAAGCCCCTGTGCCCAAGCGAAGCAGAGATGGAGAAGAACCCTCGTTCCCGCAGCGCCAAGCTGCGCATTGTAGAAAAGGTGTAGCCATGCTCCCTTTGATGAGCCGCATCTGCCTATGCGTTTTAGCTTTAGCCACGACCTTATATGCCTATGTGGATAAAAGAAATGACCTGATTGGGCTGCGCTTGCAGATCCCCCTTTTGGAAAAAGAAGCGCGTGCCATACACGAGGAAAATAAACGCCTGGAGTACGAAGTCGACCGCTTTGAGAGCCCTATCCATCTGATGGAGTTGTCGCGAAAACCAGAATTTAGCCATTTGAAGTATCCACTCATCCAAGACGTAATTATTCTTGAGTCGAAAGCGTTACCCTAAATCTTTTAATTTCGTCCAAAGTGAGCCGAGCACCTGTGGACAAAATTAAACCAGTAGTCAATCTAAGAGGCGATGAAGCAAAGCATGCAGTCCCGGCCGTATAAAAAAGGAGCATCCCCTATACTTGTGGACCGCAAACGTCTAGTGATTGTGGCTGTGGGTGTCTTTGTCTTATTTTCTGTGTTAATTGCCCAGTTTTACCGCATACAGATCATCGAAGGGCTAAAGTGGAGCCGGGTGGCCGATCGGCAGCATTTTTTTGTGGTGCGCGAACCCTTTGTGCGGGGATCTTTTGTTTCCAATACCTCCATCAAACGTGCGCATGTCGAAAAACCGCAGTATTTTGCCGTAGACATAGAGAAATTTCACCTATATATCGATCCCGAATCGATTCCCAAAAGCCGCAGGGATGAGATCGCTGGAAAAATCAAGCAGTTGGTGCATTTGACATTGGAGGAGCATAGCGCGCTGCGCGCGCAGTTTAATTTCAAAAGCCGCAGCCGAAAGCTCAGCATGTGGCTGGATCGCGAAACTAGGGATGGCATCATGGCGTGGTGGACATCTTATGCCCGCCAAAAAAAAATTGTGCGCAATGCTCTTTTTTTTGTCAGCGATTATCAACGCTCCTATCCCTTTGGCAAGTTGTTGGGGCAGGTATTACATACTATTCAAAGTAATAAGGATTCTTTGACCATGCAGGCTTTGCCCACAGGGGGCTTGGAATTGTATTTTAATCGGCAGCTCAGGGGAAAGCTTGGCAAACGGCGCCTCATGCGCTCTCCTAGACATTCCTTGGAACTTGGCGAGGTGGTTGAACAGCCTCAAAATGGCGCCGATATTTATCTGACCATCAATCACTATTTACAAGCCATTGCCGAAGAGGAATTGGCCAAAGGAGTGAAGAAATCCCAGGCCAAAGGGGGCTGGGCCATGATGATGGACCCGCACAGCGGGGAAATTTTAGCTCTAGCGCAATACCCCTTCTTTTATCCGCCAGATTACGCGCATTACTTCAACGATCCCAAGCTCATCGATAATACCTGCGTCAAAGCCGTATCTGTNNGAACCGGGATCAGTGATGAAGCCTTTTACTTTAGCAGTGGGGTTGTTGGCCAATGTAGAGCTTTTGCAAAGGGGTGAAAAACCGCTGTTCAATCCCTTGGAAAAGATGGCCACATCCAATGGGCGATTTGCCGGACGCTCAAAAAACTTGACAGATACACATCTGCATAACTATCTCAATATGTCCATGGCCTTGCAGAAGTCATCGAATATTTATATGGCCCGTGTCATGGAAAAAGTGGTCGAAAGGCTGGGCAATGCCTGGTACCGCAAAGTGTTGACCGACGTGTTTGGGTTTGGCGAAAAAACGGGGATCGAGTTGCCGGGTGAAACTAAGGGGGTTGTGCCAGCGATCGGCAAGAAGCACCCAAATGGCGCCTTGGAATGGTCGGCAGGTACTCCCTATTCTTTGGCGATGGGCTATAACATTCAGGTCAACAGCGCCCAAATGCTGCGGGCCTATGCTGTCTTTGCCAATGGAGGATACCTTGTGCAGCCTACGCTGGTCAAAAAGATTGCGCGCACGGATGAGCATGGACAGACGGAGGTGCTCTTAGATCGAAGCGCCTCTTCAAAGTCTTCCACAGGTACTTTGACTGGCAGCCAGCGGCAGTGTCAGCCCGTCTTGGATGCGCGCATAGTCAAGGAAGTTGTGTCTTGCATGAAGTACACTACCAAGCCGGGGGGCTCGGCGCGCCGCGCCGATATCCCTGGATATTCTGATGCCGGAAAAACTAGTACCGCTAAAAAGATTGTCAATGGTATGTATTCTGAAACTCTTTATCGCGGAACTTTTATTGGCTTCGCGCCAGTAGAAAATCCGGCCTTTATTTTGCTTGTCGTTATGGACGAACCCGAGTATAAGTTTATTCCTGGTATTGGCAAAAACCACCATGGTGGAACTTGCGCTGCACCAGTATTTCGCGACATTGGCAAACGCACTTTAGAATATTTGGGGATAACCCCCGATGATCCGTGTGGCTATCCGGTCGGCGATCCGCGCTATAATCCTGCAAAGGCCGACTGGATTAAAGAATGCAATGCTCTGCAAGAGCTGTATAAATCGTGGAATGGGGGATAACGCAACACTGAATCATTAAAATTAAGGGTGAAAGATCCTGTCATCTTTATTTGGATCAGGGCAGGAAATCGGAAATTCGNNAGCCCTTCAGGCTGAGGAAAAGGTCTAATCAGTATCCCTGTTTAGGTTGCCTCGTAGAAGACATTCCTGAAAAACTCAATCTGATTTTGTGCTCATAGGTGGTTATGATGGTGTTTTTCGGATTTTTATAAAATAATAACGGTAAAAAGAAAGATGAAACTGAAGAAGCTGTTTAAAGATATTCCTTTTCAGGTATTTAAGGGATCTAAAGAAGTCGAAGTTACAGGTGTCTGTTCAAATTCCAGACTTGTGTCGCCTGGGAATCTCTTTATCGCTAGAAAAGGGCGCACAGACGACGGAAATCGCTATATTTTGGAAGCGGTCTCTGCCGGCGCAGCCGCCGTGGTCACCGATATCTACGATCCCACCCTGAAAGGCATTGTGCAGATCATTCATCCAGATGTATCTTCCATCGAGGGATCCATAGCGGCAAACTACTACCAATTTCCCAGCAGCGAGCTTTTTTTGGTGGGGATCACCGGCACAAACGGCAAAACCACTACTGCTTTTCAGGTAAAGCATGTTTTAGAACATTTGGGCATGCCTTGCGGCCTCATGGGAACGATAGAACACATCATTGGAAGCCATAGATACAAGGCCTCTCGCACAACGCCCGATGTGGCTACGAATCACAAACTGCTCCGCGAGATGGTCTTGCAGGGCTTGAAAGGTGGCGTGATGGAGGTGACGTCGCATGCTTTGGATCAGGGGCGAGTCGATTTTATCGAATACGATGTGGCCATATTTACAAACCTATCCCTCGATCACCTGGACTATCATCAGACTATGGAAAATTATTGTATAGCTAAGAAAAAGCTGTTTGAGTCTTTTTCCATCGACAAAAGCAAGAAAAAATTTGCCAAAACAGCCGTTGTGAATGTGGATAACCCTTGGCATAAGCAGATTGTAGAGGGGTGCTTTGCCAACGTGATTACCTACGGCATCACCAATCACGCCGACGTATTGGCCACAGATGTGCATTTAACTCCCGAATGCACACATATGCGGATTAAGTACTTGGGACAGAGCATTCCCTGTCAGATTCCCTTAGTGGGGCGCTTCAATGTATACAACTGCCTGGCAGCCATCGCCGTAGGATTAAGTCAAGGGCATTCCTTGGAAAAGTTGGTCGAGATCATGAAGACTTTCCCCTATGTTGTAGGGCGCATGGAACGCGTTTCCAACGCACTTGGTTTGAAGATTTATGTGGATTTCGCCCACTCCGATGATGCCTTGTGCAATGTGTTGGAATGCTTAAAAGAAGTGAACAAAGGGCGGATCATCACCGTTTTTGGCTGTGGCGGCGAACGCGACCAAACTAAACGTGCCAAAATGGGCGCGGTGGCCGAGAAGATGTCTGACTTCACCATCGTCACTTCAGATAATCCTCGTTCTGAAGATCCTGCGGCCATCTGCAAACAGATTCAACAGGGTTTTACGCATGCACATAGCCATATAGTGGAGATCGACCGACGGGCTGCCATTCTTAAAGCCATAGAGATGGCCCAGCCAGATGACCTGATTTTAATTGCCGGTAAAGGGCATGAGACTCAACAGATTTTTGCACATAAGACCGTGGAATTTGACGACTGCAAAGTTGCTGCTCAATTATGCGAAAGTCTTGTCTCCAGTAAATAAAAAATTCAAAGAAAAAGCGAGTTTATGAAGCGTTTATTTCACCTGTGCGTATTTATGCTCCTGATGGCCTGTGTCACTTCATGTGCAAACAGAATTCCCTACAGCGATTACTCTACAGTTCCGCCAGCTCAAAGCGCTCCCTCTCCCTACTTCTCCCCCAAATGCGACTACCCTTACGCGGTTAACCGCGTGGAGACGCGAGTAGCGATGGGTGGCGAAATTCAAAACGAAGTGCCTATCAAAGAGACTATCAGGCAAGCTCTTCCTCAAGAAGTAAGTATCCGCCAAGAGAAAATTGTCACCCCCAGCCCTAAGGATGCGGGAAATGACCAGAGGCTCGTGCCAGTTAAAAATGCAGTCGAATTGAAATCGCTGATTGTCATCGATGCCGGCCATGGAGGGGATGACTTTGGAACGTATTCCTCTAAAAATGCCAAGTATCAGGAGAAAATGTTCACTCTGGCCACAGCCTATATGGTGCGCAACTTCTTACAGGACCTGGGATATAAGACGATTATGACCAGGAAAGAGGACGTATTCATCGCTTTGGATGAAAGGGCGCGCATGGCTAATAAACTCCAACCTGATTTGTTTGTGAGCATTCACTACAACTCTGCTCCCAGCCCGCAAGCCGAAGGGATTGAAATTTTTTACTTCCGCGCCAAAGAAGGCAAAAATGTCACCGCGCGCTCCCAGGAATCCAAAAACCTTGGCGAGGCTATTCTTTCGCGGATGATTGCCACTACCCAAGCCAAATCGCGGGGAGTCAAGCATGGCAACTTAGCGGTGGTTAGAGAGACTACCATGCCGGCTGTGCTGGTTGAAGGGGGGTTCCTTACCAATGAGGGGGAGCGCGATAAAATCAAAGACCCTGCCTATTTAAAACAGATCTCGTGGGGCATTGCCAAGGGGATTGACGACTTCTTGAGCGCCAAAGCGATGATAGCTAAGAGAGGCAATTAGAATCTGTTTAATTCCTTTAACATCAACCTTATATACGGCTATTTTTGGGTTTATCCAGTTGATGTCCAAAGACCCTTCCTCAGCCTGAAGGGCTG
>PLSG01000216.1:15123-15501 GCA_003164155.1 Parachlamydiaceae bacterium
CCGCTCTATCCTACTGAGCTACGAGAACATAAGATGGGCATGCCTTAGGCCTGCCCTTTTGGGGCATGCGCTTGGTGGGTCCATTCTATGTTTTTGTGTCGTTTTTCACAATCAAAAAGGGTGAATGACCGTTTTTACACCCACTTTTTTACACTCTGCGCTCCCAACTTGAAGCTTTCGAGTCCGGATGAGATAAATTTGAAAATAACACATGAGTTTGCTTTTTTTAATCGCCGCTATGTATAATAAAATTTATAATGCGTCTAATGTGTTTTCCCGCTTTTTCTCAAAATTTAGTAGGAGGTCCATCGTATGTTACTTCTAATCAAAAATTCTCTTCCAAAGCTTTTCGTTGTTTCGGCTTTTCTGGCTTTGCCC
>PLSG01000011.1 GCA_003164155.1 Parachlamydiaceae bacterium
GCCGCCTTATGAGATCCAAGCGTTGCTCTTCACTTAAATTTAGCCTTTTAGATGGATTATGCTGGAGATATTTATCTAATTCAATTATGGTACCCCAAGATGGAGCGCTCATATAAGGGGATGTGAAATCATCTTTTGACCCTTTGCGACCGTTAAGATGGACCTGATGCAAATCGCCTCCATATTCAAGAAATTGATATAAAATGGGTTGTTGGATGCTCGAGTGCTCGTTGTGCATGCCCGCATTATACGTACTCAAAAATCTAAAAAAAGCGTCTCTTTGATTTGGATTGGCGCCTGCTTCAAACAAACATTTTACAGTTATGGGGAGTTTTTTTGCATATCTGTGAACAAAAAACGGATGAGGACCCCAATCTGTTACCATCACACAATGACTTGTCAAATAACTTAAAGCAGTGTAAATTTCATTCCCAACTGAGAATTCTGCATGGATATCAGCTCTTGAATCAATTAATAATTTTACCAGATCCGGCCGATCTTGCCTACCAGCCATGGCAAGGGATGGAATTTTTTCCCACCATTCTCCTCCTTCTACCCCTTTCCAAACAAAGTTATGCTCCCAATTAACCTTTGCCCCATTTTTAATTAACTCCTCTACAAATTCATAAGGAACATCTCGATTTGTAAAAGCACAGGCTAAAATGGGTATTTCATAGTTGATTTTCGCATTACTTTTAATTAATGTTTGCGCGGCGGAATAATCTTTTAAAAAAATAGCATTGAGTAGCGCAGGTTCAAAATAAGGTGTTTTATTTTTGTATTTTTTAATGATTTCTGCCAGCTCTAAATTGTTGTCCGTTTGTGCTTTGTTTAATAGAGCCTCATCGGTAAGTCCTTCAGAAAAATGAGTGGAAGTAGATTGAATTTCTAGTTTGCTAGCGGTTGTCACAGTTGTAGAAACTGCGCCCTCTACCTGTGCTGCTTTCACAATGGAAGGAGATGTGATTTTTCGTTTGATGCTTAACTCAGTAATCTTTGGAACTAGTTGGTTTGTTTTTATGGCTGACATAAGTAAATGACCGGTCCCTTCAAGAAAATTTCCTTCCGCAAATTCTTCAATGGCATGACCCATTCCCCCTAGAATTTGAACGGAACAAGAGAGGAGCATAATTTCCAAAGAACCTGTAAAGAAAAGACTCAAATAAAGAGAGCTTTGTATGAGCGAGGCGCAAGATCGGGCGGTTTGTTTAAAATCTCCCGCTTTAATACTACGCGCAATTTCGGCTCCCTCAGAGAGCATATCTCGCGTGGTAGTCACAAGCATTCCTACCGTCGGGGTTAGGATCATGAGAGCAAATGTACTCACTTTAGCTGCCACTTTCAAACAATCTAGCCACTTTGGTCTCCCAGTTGCTGCATTTTCCTTGAGACTAGCTAGCGACCCAAAACAACTTAAACTTTCCATCCCAATCGAGATAACTTGTCCAAATGGCTTATAAAGACACAGAAAAGGTAAAGTCACTTGACCGATTCGTTTTAATTGATTTACTGAAGTTGAGTCGTTAGGGGAAAGTGGTAAATCTTTTTTAAAGTCGCGGTAGAAATAAGGTGGCGTTTTGATGGTTGGATTTGTGACTGCGGTAGTTGTTACCGAAGTTTTAGCCTTAATAATGCCATCAGCTAAATTTGTGACGATCACGCGCCTATCCTTGTTTAAGTTTGTTAATTAGAGATGTGGTTTTATTTTACTGAGTGTGTTTTGTTTAGTTGTATGTAAATATTGTATCAGTACATGTGTATATTTAATATTAAAATAATATAAAATGAAATAATAATTGTGTAGTCTAGAGATTGGATGGTTTTTTTGTTTGTTTAAAAAATAAACAGATTTAAAAACAGTTAATAGTTGAACTCATTAATTCGGTTAAGTGTTAGGGTCTTTTCTCAAAAAAGATTTACAGGCGCTCAGCGAAAATTCCCCCTTTTCAGACTTGCGCTTCCTAACCCCCGGAGGGGTAGTATCTGTAAGCCCAGGGTGAACGCGCCGCGGAAGCGGCAAGTGAATCCTGGGTAAAGGTTAGAAAAGAATCCGAGCCCCAGAGGGGCGACATCTCTCCTGTGAAACGGGCCTTGTTCACCTTTTCGGTCAGTGAATTTAGGAAAATTAAACGCCAAGAACGCCAAAAAGACTGGGGTCTGGCTTGTTATTTTGCGTTTTGAACACTGACAAGACCATGACCACAAAAAGCCGTTCAAAATGAAAATTGCAAGCCTGACCCCCAGCAGGGCTTACCGCCAAGCAAGCTTTCCTCCTGCTAAACCAAATTGTCGCGGGCACTTTATTAAGCCCCCCAGCAAGACTTTCGCAAAGATGGCTTTTCACTCTTATTGTGAGGTGTATGATTAGCAATTTTCGCTTTAAAATCCAAAGCATTTGGTAATTCCTGTATTCGGTAGTTAAGAATCGAGAGTCGACGCGACCAAGAATCGAGTAATTCCCCTGTTATACTTTGCTTGGTTATGCAGGGGAGGTAAAAGCTCGCGTGGCGGAAGTCTTGCTAGGGGTCAGGCTTGCAATTTTGCATTTTGAACGGCTTTTGTGGTCATGGTTTTGCTAGCGTTCAAAACGCAAAATAACAAGCCAGACCCCAGTCTCTTTGCGTTCTTTGCGTCTATGTGTGTTTCTTTGCGTTAAAATTGCCCTAGATTCGCATGACCGAAAAAGTGATCAAGGCCAGGAATATGTAGAGTCCTCTCTCCGCCTTTGTGTTTAATTTTCCTGGGTTTCTGTGACCGAAAGTTTTCACTGTACAGGTGAATAAGGCC
>PLSG01000473.1 GCA_003164155.1 Parachlamydiaceae bacterium
CCGGGCTCTGGATGCTATCTCGACATCCCCACAGTTCCCTACGCCCCTCGAAGACTCGGGGCTGCAGTCACTGTGTGCTTTGTTCAGTCGCCCGAGGCGGGCTCTCGGAAATGAAAAACTCTCTTTTGCCTGATTTAAAACGTTCTTTTCAAAATATGATATCTTTTATGGTTTGTGAGGACGTTTCTCAATGATTTTCTTAGGTTGATGCGCAATGGGCTTCACCCCTAACGCGCCTCTGGAGCTTAGGAAATGCTCAACAGTCATATAGAAATAGTTGTAAAAGTCGAAAAGGCAGCTTTTTGGGACTTTTGCAACTGCCTCGGTAGGGCGACTGAAAAAATGCGACGCGTTCGTTATGAAGGCCGATAATTATTTTCTAAGTCCGTCAAAAAAACAGTTGTTAGGGAATAAGAGCAAGGTTAAGCCTAGAACGTATCGCATTTTTTCAGTCGCTCTACCAGGCTCTGGATGCTATCTCGACATCCCCACAGTTCCCTACGCCCCTCGAGGACTCTGGGCTTTGTTCAGTCGCCCGAGGCGGGCTCCCAGAAATGAACAATCCTCTTTCGTTTGAGCTAAAACGTACTTTCTCAAATAAGATCTTCCTCGTAAGTTGATCTTGGGAGCGCTACATCTGATAAGCAGCAATTATCGTAAAGTTACCATCCGTTTCGCCACCGCCTGCATCTGTATATTCGAAAGGGGCATTGCAGCCCAAAGAACAAATCCTTCCTTTATAGGGCTTTTTCTCCAGCCAAGGTTCCATAGCATGTACAGTCAGCAAAGGCAGCTGTAGCTGGGCTGCATAGTGTCTGGCCGCGTTGTTTAACGCGACCACAAAGCCCATGTTCGCTATACGCGTATAATGCCTTTCTAAAAACAAGACGGGGCGATGGCTGTCCTTGTCATAGAGGAGCCGCAAGACATTGCGCGCTACGATCTTTCCAAAATTGTCTTTAATCACTAGCGCTTTATTTTTACCATCTTTGACATAGGCTAGAGCGCATTTATTGAGATTTGGATTGCCGTAAATGGATTGACATCCGGCTGTCTCACGGGCTAAAAGAATCAGATCAAACGGGTCTTGGGTAATGCCTATTTGCCAATTGTCATAGGCAATTTTCTGGTGGGCATTCTCCAACCCAGTTTTAAATTCCAATATATCCTGGGCCCACTGCTGCCAATCACTGTGCTTTCTGCGCAACAGGCAAACAGCCTCATATAACGCGGTCAAGTTTTTTTCACTCTCTTCCTCCAACCTTTCAGAGCATAGACTGAAACAAAGTTTTTGCACATTTACCAAAGCCTGCTCTGCCTCATTTTTTACCTCGCAATCTGACAGTTCTTTCAAATGACTTTCGGGATATCCTTCTCCCTTCAAATACTGAGCTATGCGCGGCAATTTTTTTTCCAATTCAACGATGTGCCCTTCGCCAAGGGTGTGCTCTAGCAGATATTTAAACTGGACATGCCTGGGGATAGGCACATGGCTTTCGGGGGAAAAAAAATCTTTAAAGGATCTCAAGGGGGAATCGGCCAACCATATGGCGCATTGTGCTGGCCATGTTGCGCTGTAGTCGCCATTGGCTTTGAAGAGTTTGTCCATTTCCAGCAGATGGGGACTGCTGCCACGCAGCCTTGGCACGCTTTGATGAATCAAAGCCTCCACCCATTCTGCATAGGATGCTTGCATTTTCTCGCGCATTTCCAGCTTTGATAACGAAGCTATTTTGGCATAATACACGTAAATAGCATCAGGATCGCGGCAACTCAAAATCCTCTCAGCCCATATTTTTTGAAATTGGTCAGAGGTATATATATCCATCCCCTTTAAATTAAAGGCCTCTAAAATAGCTTTTGTTCTATTAGTTATTAATTGTGGCATATCTAGGGTCTGGGGCTTGGCAATGAGATTGCCCTTGTTTAAACTCAAGAAGAAGCTGAGCATGCGGATCCGCTCATCAGCCAGACGCTTTGCTTTGGTCTGGATTAAAAAAATATTTTTTAGCGCATGGGTTTTGATGGCAAAGAGCGTAGAGGGATTTGCCAATTTGGCTAGATCCTTCAGGACCGGAGGGTGAGTGCAACTAGCAAATGTCGAGGTCAATAGTTTTGCGTTGATTTCCCTTTTCCTTTCTGATGCGCAGCTGCTTTTATCGTTCCACTTTAATTGAGCAAGCAAGCTGTGGACCACACAGCCGTATTCTAAATATTGATTGAGCAATATCTCCTCTTTTTGGCCAGTAGGGAGAGCGGCGTTAAAAAGCAAACTCAAAAATCTGATCATGCGCAATAGTTTTGTGCCTTCTTTATCTAAGATCTTATCCTCTTGCAATTGGAAAGCAAAATTTCTCACTTTCACGGGATCTTGGGTGATTAACATAGCCATAGCTAAAGGCAAAGGGGGACAAGCGCATGCCTTCATAGCAGTTGAGAAAGTCAGCCAATGCTCAGGCGAAGAAAAGAGAAAAAAGATTTTTGCCGCCCACTCAAATTTTTCGTCCACGCTGCCGATTTGCGCTATGGCCTTGATGAGATTCTGGTATACGACAAACTCTTCCTCTATTTTTTTTTCGACAAAAAGCCCCACTTTTCCTCGCTCCGTCAAACATGCCCGTTCTTCTATGGAGTATCGATCGACTAAAATGGCATACAGCAGTTTTTGAACTTTTATCCAGTCACCGATGTTCACGGTCTGAAGGTGCATGGAGGTGGCATCCAACCAAGCTAATTTTTCCTCCACTCCTTTAAAAAGAAAGGCCGTCAAGGGCTTTGAGTCAATTCTCTGATAAAATGAAAATAAATCACCATCCCAGTATTCTCTATCCTGCTTTTGCATCTTATGGCCAATGAGAGACAGCAGCGCTGTGTGCAGAATTTCTTTTAGGGCTACCTGATCATCAATTTCCAGTTCAGCCAGACGCAATTCCACATCACTATCAGGACTTCTAGCATGAATTTTAGCGATATGAATGCGGTGTGCTTCATTTAGCCTAAATTTTTTGATGTAATAAACGACATCATTCAAACGAATGCTCTTCCCAATACCTGAATCTGCATCTGGTAAGGTGAGAGCTAACATGGCAATTTCAAAGCGATCTTCTTCACTCTCGACCAAAGGCATA
>PLSG01000469.1 GCA_003164155.1 Parachlamydiaceae bacterium
TTTTTGGACTTTTGCAACTGCCTCGGTAGGGCGACTGAAAAAATGCGACACGTTATAGGCTTAACCTTGTTCTTATTTCCGAAAAAACCATTTTTTTGACAGGCTTAAAAAATAATCATAGGGCCGCATGGCGAACGCTTCGCATTTTTTCAATCGTCCTACCGGACTCGAGAAACATTTTTAACTGACCCACAGTTCCCTACGCCTCTCGAAGACTCGCGGCTGCGGTCACTGTGGGCTTCGTTGAGTCGCCCAAGGCGGGCTCCCGGAAATGAGCAACCCTTCTTCTGTTCTACCTTACCTGTTTGGCGTATTTCCATGCAAAGAAGGCAAACAGCCCGAAAAAAGGCGCGCAGATCACCCAAAATGGCGGAATAATTTGATTCTTGCCTAAGATGGCGGCGGCATTGAGCGCCAGGTAGAGCATGACCATGCCAAAGATCCCCCAAAGAAAGATAAAGAATACCGGCAGCTGCCTCGTAAACCTCAAACAGAAGGGCGCCGGCGCAAAGATGGCCAGCAAACACAGCCAAGGGGCGGCTATCTTGCGAAAAAAAGTGGCGGAAATATCGGCTTGCTTGGTGGTGAGCTCTAGCTGATTCCAAGGAAGTTTTTTCCATAGGACAGATAAGCGCTGGGCTTGGGGAGGGGTCAGCGTTTCAGCCAAGGCTTGGGTGTTAAAGTGCATTTCGGAAAACTGATGCACGGGCATCGAATTCCTCACCACCAACTGGTTGGCGCTGTTGCGCTTTAAATAGTCCACAAAGGCGCCTTCTGGCACTTCGCTATAAGGGGCTAAGTTTTTCATGCGGTAGATTTCATCCGCGGATTTTATCCACCAGGCATTTTCAAAGACTTGTTTGGCCGAATTGAATTTTTGGTAAAGAATGGCACTGCCGTCTTCGAGGATTACATTGTAAAGTGATGGGGAGGAGTCCCTTTTGCTGCTCTGATCAAAATAGGTGTCTTCCATATGGGCTATGCTTTTGATGGAATAGGGCAAAAGAAACTCATTGTTGAGGTAGATCAGCAGCATAAAAAACAACCCTAGGCAAACGAAGGGGCGCATCAGGGTCTTTAACTTGACTCCGCTGGCCAAAAGGGCAATCAACTCGTGATGGACGTTCAGATGCACTAAGGTGCGGATAGTGGCCACCAGCAAAGCAAAGGGAATTAAAATATCGCTCCTCAGGATAAATACCAGCGTGTAGTAGCGTATGATTTCGAATTGGTGCGTGCTGAAATGATGGGATCCGTGGATGCGGCTGGCGTAGTCGATGAGCACATAGAGGCCGTAAAAGCCAAAAAGCACTAGGAAAAAAAGTTTCAGGCACTCCTTAATAAAGTACCGTTCCCAGATTTTATTTAAGATCATATTACCCCTCTCGAAATTCGGGACAAAACCCTAAAAGAGCATCCGATGATGCACACATGCGGCAGAGTATACAGTGCCGAGGCTAATAAAAGATGGTTGCTCCAGCCTTTGGCCATAAAAAAGGCTACCAAATACAGCGCAGCAAGTCCTACCACCAAAATCACACTGCGCGCGTTGCGCGTGCGCGTGATCGTCATGCCAAAAGCGGTGCCCATCAAAGTGAAAGTGAAAACGGCTATCGCTACAGATAGACGGCGAATAATTTCAGCTGTGCTGCGAACGATGCGCGCCTTTGCCGCTGCATATTCTGCGGAGGATGCCGGCATAAAATCCAACAGCTTGCGGTCTTCATTTATGCGCAAAAGCAGCAAGCGCATCTTCAGGTGATCGTTGTTCAACCTCCACACTTCATCCTTTAACATCAGCAGGGCGGCAAAGTCCTCCATAGGCGAAACAGCTTGGGCGATGTTTTCGATCATCAGGGGGTCGTAGGTCAGAGGGGCGCCTGGCCGCCCTTCCAGTGAGGTGATCAACGCAGCGCCTTGAATCTGTAAGCTCTTTTGGATTTCTTTTTTTTTATGCGTGGGATTGTCGCTGACAGCTATTTGTTTGGCGATGAGCATATTAAAGGCTTTTTTGTTGTGCAAAGGCGTAGCTATGATCACGTCCGAAGCAGACTCGCCGACCTTGGATTGACCAAGCGTGTTCACATATACTCCCTTAAAGTGCAGGAGATGCGTATTGTGCAGCAAGATGAGTGGGTTGATACTTTTTAACTCTTGCTTGAGGAGCCTGGAGGTGAGGTGCGCATGCGTCGCCAGCTCCGATACAATATAGAAATTGCACAAAGCCAGCAGGGCGGCGGTCAAAAGCAAAGGCGCTGTAATCTGGCGCAGTGATAGCCCTGCTGCGCGCATGGCGGTGAGTTCATGGTGCTGGGAAAGTTTCTGGATCAAGAGGATGGCGGAAATCAAACTGGCGATGGGGATCACAAAGGGCAGCACATAGGGAATCTGATACATCGTAAACAACAGAATGTGAACGCTTTCCGCTCCCAAAGTTGCAAAATGCGCAATTTCTTCCAGGCGCGTAGTGAGCAGCAGGGCAATAAATGCCACCACGCTCAACCCGAGTACCTTGAGGTATTGCCCCAATATATAGCGCCAAATAATAGGCATAAAGTGTATTATGTGCTGATTTGAAGAATTTGAAATGACCGTACCTAGTACACAGTCAATTTAAATGAGTCAATGTACTCGACTTTGTACAAAGTCGAGAGTACTCTAACTCAGTTTGTTTATAAAGTCCACAGGTTTAAGCTTCCATGTCAACCTCAACTCCCCAAGTATGGTTTGTCCAGATAGCTCAGCACGAAGAAGGCCCTTTCAGCCTCGCCGAACTGAAAAAGGACCTGCGCCTGACTCCCGATACTCTCGTCTGGAAAGAGGGTTTTCCGCAGTGGATCCCCATAGGTAAGGTCCCAGAACTCAAAGAGGTCTTCGCCGACGAACCTTCCCCTAAAAAAAACGCAGCAGAACCACAAGAAGATCAGGAAGAGGAAGAAGAAGGCGATGATGATAAAAAACTGCCCAAAAAACTCAAATCAGCTTTGCCCAGCACAGACGAAATAGTCTTAGATCTGCGCCGAGAGCCTCCCCTTTTTGCATTCTGGATTCTAATTTTCCTGCTGCTGCTTATATACGTGCTAAATAGACTGAGATAAACTCGAGTTTTTATGTCCAAAGATTTACAGCAGATGGTCTCGGCCTTTTTACAGCGACATGCCGATATGGGCAAGCCCGTCTTGCTCGCCTTATCCGGCGGGCCTGACTCCACAGCACTATTTCACATTTTACGCCAATGCCGCGAAAGGCAATGCTTTCCCCTGCACGTGGCACACGTCGACCATGGCTGGCGGGAGGAAAGCTCTAGGGAGGCTCAGCTTTTGCAAAGTCAAGTGGAGTCTTTGGGATTGCCTTGGCATGGCCTAAAGTTAAATCCCCACGAGATAAAAGGCAATCTGGAAGAGGCTTGCCGCCAGGCAAGGCTGCAGTTTTTCCAGTCGCTTTGCCGCACTTATCACTGCCAAGCTGTCGCCTTGGGACACCATGCCGATGACCAGGCCGAAACAGTTTTAAAACGCATTTTTGAAGGTGCATCTCTGACTCACCTTTGCGGCATACAGGCGGTCAAGGTCATGCCCGAGCTTACTCTGTGGCGTCCACTGCTTGGCGCCACCAAACAAGAAATCGGCCAGTGGCTCAAAGCGCACCATTTGGACAGTTTCGAAGATAAAACAAATACCGACAGCCGTTTTACCAGGGGACGCATGCGCACGGCTTTACTACCTATGCTGTCTGGTCAATTTGGCAAACAGATAGCTGCGCCACTCTCCCGCTTGGGCGCCGATGCTCAAGAACTGCGCCACTATCTCGATGTACGCATTGAAACCTACTTAAGTGACAAACTGCAGGGGCGTATGGGTTTGCTTGTCGACTTGCGCCAGCAGCCCGTGGCTCATCCGCTGGAATACAAGCACTTGGTGCGCAAGCTATGCGAAGAAGCCGCCCTGCTGCTTTCGCGGGAAAGTGTCGAATTGATCAGCCAGTGGCTCGCACATAATACGGCCAATCGCCAGGTATCGGCCGGTTTGCACTCTATCTATATCGACCGCAGGTGCATTTTTATGCCAGATAGAGCTGTGCCTATGGATTTACCTCTTGCCCCTCAAGCCTTGCAGTTAGGTACTTTGCACTTCGGCAGCTGGCAGATAATGGTGGAAAAAATCACTGGGGCCTGCCCGGCTTGCACCGAGGGCGGCTGGAAAGCGGTGTGGAGGGGAAGATGTCAGGCCGTGCTGCCTGGCCACTTGAACTTGGCAGATTGCCTCTTGGCGGCCCCTAACCACTTGCCCAAAGCACCTGCGGGGGCATCTACTGATTTCAGTTCCCTGGATAAGCTATGGACAAACCATAAGGTACCGGCATTTATGCGCAGCAAAGCTCCCGTCATCTGGCATGCGCAGAGCGGAATTGTGCATGAATTTCTCTCAGGCCAAGCCCCCAAAAGCCCTCTAACTGCCCATGGATTTTATCGCGTAAGTTTATTTTTTTAATTTTTTATTCTACTCTGTGCACCTGTCTCCTGACTGCTCTAGCCTATTTCCCTTCTACTGACTTGAACACCAAAGTCAGAATCTGCTATACTCACAATGTATGGGAGAAATGTATTTTACTCATTATTTTGATGTGCTTTAAAAGTTAGGTGTCTATGGCAGACGAAAAAAAACANNGCTTCATCACGTTTTTGCTTGCAGCTATCCTTTTTGTCCTCATGCTCCAAAACTTTTTGGAAACGAAGCAAGCTAAGGTTTCCTTCAGTTACCAGTTGGAAAACCTTGTGAACTTAGGGCTCATCCAGCCAGAAGACAGCCGCAAGATAGCCCTTAACGATAATCTCGTTTCATTTAGCGGGAAATTTCGCGATCGGCTCACCGACGACAGCAAGAACAGGTTTAAATACCTCGAGCTGTTGAACCGCAGCCATGAGTTAAAGGGTGAAAAAGAACACACCGAAGAAGAGTTAAGCACTCTGCGCTCAAAAGTCGAAGACTCTGCCGGTTGGTATCTGCGCATGACCGATACGCCTATCCCCTCGGGAGGCTATATCGTAGTCGATGATACCTACAATACGTTAGAACACGATTACGGCATCGTCATTAAAGAGCTGCCCAAGAAAAATATAGAGAGCCTGAGCTCCCTCGACACCGCCTACGCGCAGCTACAGGCTAATCCCAGCGAAGACGCCAGCCGTAACTTCAGCAAATCTCTGATCGATATGGTGCGCACCTTCCGTTCGCCTCAGCTGGGCATCGGCAACGAGTCGATGAAGCAGCAACTGCGCAACATGGAAAACAACCTGGCCGAATCGAGCAATACGGCCCTCACGCCCGAAAAGCGCCTAACCACCTACGGCAGTGCTTTGAAGGCTTTGCACTCCATTGCCAGCGAATTGGGCACGAGCGAAGATCACTTCGCCCTGAGCAAGCTGCGCAGCGTGCGCAACTATCAGGAAGCTCTAGAATCTAACAATGTCTTAGTAACTGCTCTCGAAGACAACCAAATGCAGCTGGAAAAGGCACGTCAAGCTGTCTCGAATGTGGTGTGGTTTTTCAATAACCAGGAAGTATCCACCAAGGCCCTCGAAAAGCAAGACCCCGAGCAGTTCAGCCATTGGTTTGCCAATGCCAAAGAGGAATGGAATAACTTCAGCAGCAACAAAGGGGGATACTTCAAAGCTCCCGATCAGCCGCTCAACTTGGTTTTGGAAAAGACCTTTAAGAGCGAGCTGCCTGCACCTAACTACATGAGCTATGTCTTTACCGTCTTACCTGTCTTGCTCGTGCTGCTAGTGCTTTACTTCCTCTTTTCGCGCCAAATGAAGGGCATGGGCTCCAACGCCATGAGCTTTGGGAAATCGCCGGCTAAGCTTTTAAATAAGAGCACCAACAAGATCACCTTCAAAGATGTGGCCG
>PLSG01000001.1 GCA_003164155.1 Parachlamydiaceae bacterium
AATAAGGCTCTTCTTTGTGTTCTTTGTGACTTTGTGTGTTTCTTTGTGATAAAATTTTTTGAATTCGATGAACGAGAGAATGGACTCTACATTTTTTCTATCCTCTTTATGTCATTGCGTCTAATTTTCCTAAATTCACTGACCAAAAAGGTGAACATGGCTTAAAAAAGAATTGTCAATATAAATAAGCTAATAACACGTCTTGAAAAACAATTTAAGCCTGCATGGAAAGAAATTGCGGATGCCTTTCCCAGCGAAGGGGTGAGAAAGTTGTATGCCAGTTTAAACTTCGACAAAGAAAAGGCTAAAAGTTCAATGGATAGGCGCAAAGCATTGACCATTGGCGCTATGCTAGCTTGTGCAGTGCTTATTTTAGGCGGCTTAGCAGTAAAACGCAAATAAATGTATGGGCCTTATGCACCTTTTCGGTCGAAATTTCGACTGAAAGAGTGCATAAGGGTATTTTATTTTTCCGATGGAGTTGAGACATTAGGACAATGTCAAGGCTAAATCTGCAAATTCTGCCTTGAAAGTGTATTAAGGCATTAAACTGTAGTAACAAATGCGCGGCTGATCAGCTTCCAATGGCCTTTCTGTTTTTTCCAAACACTTACTATGGTAGAGCTAGTGGATATATTGGTTCCAGTAGCAGTAAAAAGATAAGAGACCACGAGAGTATTATCTGCACGTGTTGCCGTCTCCTCAGTCACTGTAAAGCTGGTGAGAGTGACTGTAGCCAGCCAGTTGATAGTTTCTTCTCTGGTGTACAAGGCAGTGGGACTGCGCGCTTGAAAAATATGTGAAAGCTTTTCACTATATTTTTCCACATCTTGATTCTCTACGGCTGTCCAGAACTTGGTTTCTAGCTTAAGACCCAATTCTAAATCATTATCTTCATGACTGTGGGATTCAGCTTGAACACTTCCACTAATGGTCAAACTCAAAGGGCAAAGCGCTAATATTCCCGCATAGAAGCCAACGCGAGAAATTTTAGATGTTTTGTTTTTTAATGACGCTGTAAATGCCATACGTGTCTCCTGAAGTTTTCATTTGTTGTTGGGTGAAACTGTGTTTTTATACTATTTATGTTTAGTGAATGTAATTTAAAATATAGCTGAATTATCCGAGTGTACCAAAAAAAGCTTGAGAGACTATCTTCCACTGCTTGTCATGCTCTTTCCATGTAGTGAGTACGTGGAAAGTCGTGGAAGTCGCCTGTTCTATCAAAATTAGATTATAAGAAATAATCAGATGATCATCCGTTTTTGTAACTACAGCATTTTGTATGGCAAAATCAGAAAATAAAAGACTTGAAAGAGCTGCAATTTTCTGGATTTTATCAGAAACATCGCCGTTATTGATAATGTTTTGATCAATATGTGAAAGTTTATCCGAATATTTTTTTACATCCTTTTCTAGGACTGCTTTCCAAAAATTAGTTTCCAACTCAAGACCTAGTTCTATGTTATTTCCTGGAGTTGTTTCTACGGGAGCTGCCTGTGCAGAAGAGCAGAGTGTTAAACTTAAAGGGCATACAGCTAATATGCCTGCATATAAACCCATGCGGGAAATTACTGAGAGGCTATTTTTAAATGACACCATTACCATAACTATTCTCCTGAAGTTAGTGTGTGTTAGAGAGAACTTTTTTTTACAGCTTATTTGGGCCATATTCACCTTTCCGACAGAGTTTCCTTTGACTGAATTCTCTGGCCAAGAAGGTGAGCTAGGTCCATTTGTCTATTGTTTTATGCAACGAGACACAGACGCCTTCATAGCAGAGTGTTGAAAATAAAAACAATATTTTACTTTGCATTGCTCAACCTTATGATTTTTTAAGCAAGATGCGCTGTTTTGCTGAGGGAAAGCTGTCGAACGGAGAAAAGAAAATAAAAATTTAAAAAATACAGCTAAGTTTGGTTTCTTCGAAGAAGATGGCAGCCCTCCTCTCAAGTTTCTTGAAAAGAGAGCTGATCATTGGCTGATTTTAGCCCAGAGCAATGGCAAGGGCCATCAAGGCGTTAGGTTGTAGGAACAAAAGCACGGCTGACTAATTTCCAGTGGCCTTTATGCTTTTTCCAAACACTTACTACGGTAGAGCTAGGGGATATATTGGTCCCCGTAGCGGTAAAAAGATAAGAGACTTTGGTTTTAATTGGCGCTGTAAATACCATACGTGTCTCCGGAAGTTTTCATTCCCTGTTGCTAAAAATGTATTTTGATAATATTTGTATTTTGTGAATACAATTTGAAGCATAGTTAAATTATACTTCATCAAAAAAAAGCTTGGGAGACTATCTTCCACTGTTTGTCATGCTCTTTCCATGTAGTGAGTACGTGGAAAGTTGTTGAAGTCGCTAGTTCTATCAAAACTAGAGTATAAGAAATAACCAGGTGATCACCCGTTTTTGTAACTATAGCATCTTGTATGGCAAAATCAGAAAACAAAATACTTGAAAGAGCAGCCATTGTCTGATTTTTATCAGAAACATCGCTGTCACAGTCAATGTTTTGAACAACATGTGAAAGTTTATCGGAATATTTTTTTACATCCTTTTCCAGGATTGCTTTCCAAAAATTAGTCTCCAACTCAAGGCCTAGTTCTATGTGATTTCCGGGATGTGTTTCCCCTCAATCTGCATGTGCAGAAGAGCTGACAGTTAAACATAAAGGGCATACAACTAATATGCCTGCATATAAACCCAAGCGGGAAATTACAGAGATGCTATTTTTAAATGATACCAGTGCCATACTATTCTCCTGAAGTTAGTGTGCACTAGAGAGAGCTATTTTTACAGCTTATTTGTTCATTGTTTTACCCGATGAGACACAGACGCTTTCATAGCAGGATGTTGAAAATAAAAACAATATTTTANNTATTTGAAGCTGACCGCTGGCAAATAGATCTGGTTTCGCTTACATAGGTGTAGCAAGGACGGGAGTTGACAACAAGACTAGCATGGGAAGCGGCTGCTCTGCAGAGCTGCTTGAAGAGGAGGAAGAGGAAGGC
>PLSG01000057.1 GCA_003164155.1 Parachlamydiaceae bacterium
CTGGCCCTTTGACCTTGGTTCGGAAAAACTCCAAGCCATCGGAAACTGTGAGCGGATCTTCTAGTTTCCTCAACTCATAATGTAAGGGGACTGGAAAGTAATTAAAATGGCAAAAGGCCCGCAATGTGGTAATTAGTTGCTCTCGATTGAAGCTATCATAGTTAGTTATCGCTTTTTCCAAAATGTCATCTAACAGCAGGGGATTGCGAATATTCATCACACATAGTGTGTCTGCGATATCAGCGATGCTATCCCCGAACAAAGGCTCAGGAGTGGTATGAATGCGTAAGGTTGCCAATTCTTTTGCCAATTGTTCATTGGGAATATTTAAAACTGTAAAGGCCCGCGCAACTTCTCCCAACTTTAAATTTAAACGATTGCGCCTGAGTTCGCTATCAGGACAAATATGATTTTCAAAATAGTATTTGGATACCCCATCTACTGGGCTCGAAAAGTGCATTTTTGCGATTTGTGGGAACAAACCATCCGGAACATAGTTCATTTGTGCACATCCCCAAATGAGTACATGCAGCATAGGCATGGTAGGATGGACTTGTAGACAGAGTTGATCGATAATTTTTTTAAAATGCAGGCGCAACCCAAGAAAACCTAACATAATACTTTCTACATTAAACGGGAGCAATTGATTTGCAGTGCTATGGTTAGAGAGGAGCGACACCACCTTATTTTCTATTTCCTCAAACAGCAGTTTATCACTTATTTCTAGATAACGATAGACTAGAGCGACGTAATTCACCTCTCGCACAGAGAGTGTAGGCATGATTTTCATGAGGCGTCTGGATAATTTAATGAGGAAGGGTTTATCTACTAGACTTAAGAAGAGAGGTTTATCTAGTGGGCTTAACCTGGTAGACAAATATAGTAGGTTAAAAATTGCACGCCGCTCCAGAATCAACATATTTTTATTCAGGGTTGGATAATTTAGCAAAATTTCAACTAATGTCTTCCAAAAAGGTGCGCCTACTAATACTCCAAGTCTTTTTTCCACTATTGAAAAGGAATTACCTTCTTTCTCAAGAGGGGTAATATTGATAAGGGCCTCCACTTCTGTAGAGTGCATGCTTGGCATTCGCTTTTGTATTTCTTGAAATAAGCGAAGCATATTATTTTTAATAGAACCTTCCTTGAGAACGGCACTAGCGGTTAGTTCAAAATAAGCGTCATGTGCCCAAATTTTTTGAATACAAAAAAAGACAGTGTGGATTAAATCCACGGTATTTAAAGCGGCGTGTTTTTCGATAAGCATCTCCAAAACTTCCTTCACCTTATTATTTGCGTACATAAGGTAGGTTTCGGCGAAGATGCTTAGACTTTGGGCATTCAGCCGTTCAGTATTTAACCTACTGCATAACTGATAAATTCGCTTGTTATGCCACTCATGTTCATGATGACAGTGGTCAACGGATTTGAGATAGGGATTTATGCGATGCTGCGGATGAAACAAACGCATCAAAGCTGCTACCTCTTTTGTGCTAAATGCTTCAATGCATTTTTTTCTTTTTATGGCGATGGCTAGAAGTTCCCTGTCTTCTTCACTGGCCTCTTCAAAGACACCTTCTTCTGATTCTCGTCCCTCTTGAATAATATCTAAATAATCACTGAGTTGTTCATTATGTCGACACCATGACCCTATTTTGGCATCTGAGAAAAAAATATTTAAAGGGGTAAATGTGATGTCGGATCGCGACCAAATGGCCAACAGTTCTGTCGCAGATGTGGCACTCTGAATTTCAGCATTGAGTCCGCTATGACCTTCCGCGGTGAGTTGGGCTAGCAACTCGCTATCGAGTATTTCTGTTGATAAGACTGAAGGGGCACTTGGGGTTAGATGGGTCTTTAAGCGCTTTGACCCCATACTAGACGACTGTGCCTTGCTTTGCTGTTCCGGGTAAATGACCTCATTCGGGATGCGATTAAGAGCTCTTTCCCAGGTGCCTTGATGGTTTAAATAGTAAATGCCGTTTAGGTGTCTGCTTCGAGGGACATCTTTATAATGGTGGCTGCACATTCCCAAGTTAAAAAGATCGGTTTTTGCTAAGAATGTGGTAATATGTGAACTTAGCACTACAGGTAGAATAGACAAGCGATTTGTTAGATCGCGTCGGGATTTGAAAAAGTTATTTATTGTTATTCTATTTTTATCTAGTGTGCCGAATTGCATGCGTTTTTTTAGATGTAAACTAAATTCCGTCAAATTTATTTTGTCTGCATACATATCTGAACTAATAAGCGCTTGTATTTTTTCAGCTAGTTTATCTATTTGAGCAAGAGGTTTGCGTTCACAACCTAAAATTTTGGCGTCTATATCGCCCAAATCAGATGAAGACTCGCCGAGGAAAAAACTGTTCAATAGACTGTAGGAATATTCGACTGCTAATGGAGGAGATGGAGCGGTAAAGCAGCTGTTGCAGTGGTAGGCTAATTCTTGGATTTCCATGTAGCTCTGACAGAGGGAGGCTATACCAGTCGGATAAATCTCTTGGCTGGGAGTATGAATTCTTGGCGTGAAATCCGATGAGAAGCTGAATGACATATAAAACCCTTTAATTATAACCGTGTGTCCTTTTTTATCTTGCAGAATTATGCATGATAATTATGTTTAGGGCAAGATAATTGACTGGGTAATGGCCTCTTACATATTTACTAGGCACTTCAGAAATCATTTGCTTAATCGAAATATAGTATCTTTTTTCTATTATCGCTTAGAGGTGATCTCTATCAATTTCCTTCCCAGAAAGCTTTGTGGTGAAAATTCTAAGTCCTAAACCTTTAGAGTTTAAAGGAAATAATGTTTTGGAGTAGGTGCGCACCTTACCTATCAAAGCCGCGGTGTAGGTTAAAAAAAGTGTGCAACTGGTGGATTTGGCAGTTAAAAAAGGAGAGTAAATGCGCGATAAAAAGCTATGATCGCAAAATCCGGTTGGATTTCCAAAAATGCCATCTTCTATATGACCTACGTGGAAGATAAGTCCTAATATTTGGAGCTTTGGCGTGGCCAAACCAGGTAATTTAAATGCGATGATGTACTAGTACACTGTCAAATGTAAATTTACGTTTATTTTCCATATGGTTACTAAATAAAATTGCGAAGATTATATCCGGAAATTTATGTTTGACAGTGTACTGGAGCCANNGAAAAGATGGGAAGGATAGAAGAAGGTTCATTTTAAAGTAGACTGAGCCATGTTCCCCATCAATATTCTCTTATCCTCCCCATCTTTCCTATCTTTCCCATCCTGTAAAATTTTACAAGAT